>RHAU01000001.1 GCA_010032125.1 Actinomycetota bacterium
CCGTCAATATGTCGTGAGTAATTCTCGATTCCGGAACAGAAGCCGAGTTGGAGCATCATTTCGATATCGAATTGCGTGCGCATGCGAAGCCGTTGCGCTTCGAGTAGTTTATTTGAGCGCTCTAACTCGACAAGTCGCTCCCCTAGTTCTGCTTCGATATCAGCAATTGCGCGTTTCATGGTCTCTCGACTTGCAGAGTAGTGAGTCGCAGGGAAGATGAAGACCTCTTTTACATCGCTCACAATTTCACCTGTAAGCGGATTGAGCGTTGTAAGGCGCTCAATCTCATCTCCAAACATCTCTATGCGAATTGCGAGTTCTTCATATACCGGAATTATTTCAATGGTATCCCCGCGAACTCTAAAAGTTCCTCGTTCAAATGAAAGGTCATTGCGTTTATATTGGATATCTACAAACTGACGTAACAGAGTATTTCTCTCCAAAGTATCTCCGACCGAAATTCTGATCATTCGGTCTATATATTCCTGAGGTGTGCCTAGGCCATAGATACATGAAACGGTAGCCACCACCACAACATCCCGACGCGTTAATAGCGAGTAAGTCGCTGAGTAACGAAGCCTTTCAACTTCCGAATTTATTGAAGCGTCTTTTTCGATAAAGGTATCGGTTTGCGGGACATAAGCTTCTGGTTGGTAGTAGTCGTAGTACGAGACAAAATATTCAACTGCATTATTCGGTAAGAGCTCCCGAAATTCATTTGCTAGTTGAGCAGCCAAAGTCTTATTAGGGGCAAGAACTAATGTTGGCCTTTGAACTCTCTCGATCAACCAGGCGGTTGTGGCGGATTTACCAGTGCCCGTTGCGCCAAGCAAGACAACATCTGACTCGCCTCGATTCACTCGTCGCGCCAGCTCATCTATTGCAGCAGGTTGATCACCTGAAGGTCGAAAATCGCTGACGACTTTGAATTCACGTTCCGCCCGTGGTGTGCTTGTTACGGCTCGCATCATGCGTTAGTCCGTGGCAAGAGTTCGCGTTCCCACAAAGTTTCAACGCTTCTCGTCAGATCATCGAGAGTTCCATTATTGGTGATAACAATGTCGGCTATTGCCTCTCGCTCTGCACCGCTTGCTTGTGCTGCAATCCGCTTATTAATTTCATAATCCTTCATGCCGCGGTCTCGGAGCCGCGCCCGACGAATCTCAAGGTCAGCCTCTACCGAAATGACGAGATCAAAACGGGATGCGCCATTTGTTTCGACAAGAAGTGGAATTTGATTAATAACTACGCGATTCTCGCCCACTCGATTGATTATCTTTGTCGCCATTTCCCTGACGATGGGATGGATGATGGCTTCGAGATCCTTGCGCGCACTCGGATCATCAAAAACTATCTGCGCCAACTTTCCGCGATCAATATCACCATCGGAAAGTATCGAATCTCCAAATCGAGCAATGACGTGGTCGTACCCATGGCCGCCTCGTTCAATTGCGTCGCGAGCCAATTCATCAGAATCAATAACGACTGCTCCCAGGCTCGCAAATATCTCCGCTACTGTGGATTTACCGGATCCAATCCCGCCAGTGAGTGCGACCTTCAGCATTTCTTGAGCCTATCTAAACCGTTTATGAATATTCACTTCGAAAAAAGTTTTGGGCCCTACGAAATTCGCAGGGCCCAGAGAACTATTTCCGACTGCGCTTACTCCGCGCTTTCGGTTGGTGTGGCCGCAGCCGCAGCCGCATCAGCAGCTTGAGCTTCAGCCTTCTGCTTCTTGTGCGCTAGGAAACGCGCTTGAGCTTCTGCGTACTGACGCTCCCACTCTTCACGCTGTGCTTCATAGCCAGGCTTCCACTCCTGAGTTTGTGCATCGAATCCTTCTGGATAGATGAAGTTTCCGCTCTCGTCGTAACGAGCCGGCATTCCATATTGTGTTGGATCAAAAGCTTCAACAGGAACGTCGTGTCCTTCGTTTGCTTGCTTTAGCGAAAGTGAGATACGACGACGCTCAAGATCGATATCAATAATTTTCACGAAGAGTTGATCGCCAACTTGAACAACCTGCTCAGGAATCTCGACATGTCGTTCTGCAAGTTCTGAGATGTGGACTAATCCTTCAATGCCATCGAATACCTTAATAAAAGCTCCGAATGGAACCAGTTTGGTTACCTCACCTGGTACAACTTGATTAATGGTGTGAGTACGTGCAAATGCTTGCCACGGATCTTCTTGAGTTGCCTTGAGAGAGAGGGAAACTCGTTCTCTTTCAAAATCAACTTCGAGAACTTCAACGGTAACTTCATCGCCAACTTGAACTACTTCGCCGGGATGATCGATGTGTTTCCATGACAGTTCGGAGACGTGTACGAGTCCATCTACGCCACCAAGATCAACGAAAGCGCCGAAGTTGACGATTGATGAGACAACGCCCTGGCGAACTTGTCCTTTTTGAAGCTGATTAAGGAAAGTTGTACGCGATTCAGATTGGGTCTGCTCAAGATATGCGCGACGAGAAAGAACGACGTTATTTCGATTCTTATCCAATTCGATAATGCGCGCTTCTACTTGCTTCCCGATATAAGGAGAAAGGTCTCGAACACGGCGCATTTCGACGAGAGATGCTGGAAGGAATCCGCGAAGACCGATATCAACAATGAGACCGCCCTTGACTACTTCAATGACCGTTCCAACGACAACTTCATCGCGTTCCTTTTTACCTTCAATCTCCCCCCACGCCTTCTCGTATTGAGCGCGCTTCTTCGAGAGGATGAGACGACCTTCTTTATCTTCTTTCTGTAAAACTAAAGCTTCGACAGATTCGCCGACTTTGACAAGATCGCTGGGATCTAAATCGTGGCGAATTGAAAGTTCGCGTGCTGGAATTACGCCTTCGGTTTTGTATCCGATATCGACGAGTACTTCATCGCGATCTACTTGTACAACGACGCCTGAGACGAGATCTCCGTCATTGAAATTCTTGATTGTTCCTTCGATTGCGGCAAGGAATTCGGCTGCCGATCCGACGTCATTGATTGAAATTTTTGTGGACAAGATGCTCCGTGGGGAATTGTGTGAGTAGGGAACGCAAGAAATCCGACTCCAAACTTTTTTAGGATTTGGGCACTTCCTACTACGTCCGAGGTCGTACAGGATTTTCTAGCGCGGAGCGGAAGGTTACTTTCTGCGGCAATGAAAGGTCAATTTAAGGGCTAGTGCCCTGCTTGATCCCAACTCTTTCCAAAACCAACGCTGACATCAAGTGGCGCCTTCAGAGGATATGCGCCCCCCATTTCGCGGCGAACTAAGGATTCAAGCGCCCTCTCCTCGCCTGGTGCAACCTCGAAAATCAATTCGTCATGGACCTGAAGCAAGAGTCGAGAAGTGAGTTTCTCCTGTGTCAATGCCTTCGTCACATTGATCATCGCTACTTTGATGATGTCCGCTGCAGAACCTTGGATAGGAGCATTGAGCGCCATCCGCTCGGCGACTTCTCTTCGTTGTCGGTTTTCATGAACGAGATCAGGAAGGTATCTGCGCCGACCCAGAATTGTTTCTGTGTAGCCCTTCTCGCGAGCAATCTTTACAACCTCTTTCAAATAATCCTGAATGCCTCCGAATCTTTCGAAGTACTTGCCCATGAGAGCGCTGGCATCTGTTGGCGAGATATCCAATTGTTGAGCGAGTCCAAAGGATGAAAGTCCATATGCCAATCCATATGACATTGCCTTTATCTGCCTGCGCATCTCTGCCGTTACATCTCGTGGCGATACTGAAAATACTTGGGATGCAACTGTTGAATGAAGGTCTTCTCCCGCATGGAATGCCTTGAGTAATCCAGCATCACCAGATAAGTGGGCCATGATGCGCATCTCAATTTGGCTGTAATCAGCGGTCATGAGTTGAGTAAAAGGAGGGTGCGCAATAAAACAATCGCGGATTTTCCGCCCTTCGTCAGTTCGAATCGGGATGTTTTGCAGATTTGGTTCGGTGGATGAGAGTCGACCAGTAGCGGTGATGGTCTGCTGAAAGGTCGTGTGAATTCGTTGGTCGTGAGCGATTGCGTTTTGTAGACCCTCTACCGTCGTCCGTAATTTCGATGACTCTCGAATGGAGAGAAGATTGTGAAGGACCGGATGTTTCGTGGTCGCGAAGAGCCATTCAAGGGAATCGGCATCGGTGCTGTAGCCCGTCTTGATTCGTTTGGTTTTCGGAAGTTTTAGTTCTTCAAAAAGCACGCTCTGGAGTTGTTTAGGTGAGGCCACATTGAATTCGTGGCCGACCGCCTCATAGGCGTTTTTTGTCGCAGTAGATTCTTGGTCTGAGAAGTGGTTATGCAGTGATGTCAACGCTTTCTTATCAATTCCAATTCCGGTCTGCTCAATCTCCGCCAATATGTGCAATATTGGAATCTCAATATCCTCCAATAGTTTCACCTGCTCGGTATCGGCCAACTCCTTCCTCAGTGCAGCAGAAAGCGATAAGAGATATGCAGCTAACTCTGGATTCCAAGAAGATGAGAAAAGGTCTGCACTTTCTGCTGATACTTCTATTCCAACATAGCGGCGTATCAATGATTCAAGTTCAAGATCTCGTGTTCCAGGATTAAGAAGATATGCTGCAATTTCACAATCGAAATCAACGTGACCGAGGTAGCGTAGTAAGAGTTTGCCTTGATACGTGACTACCTTAAGGTCCTCAGGAATATTCAGTTCGATTGCGGGGGCAACATAGACCTCATCGCCGCCCATACATAGCGCAATTTCCTCTTCATTGGTTAAAAGTGAAATTTCTCCAGACACGTCATTGATTTTCTTCTGAAGTTCATTTTTCGTTATTCGAACTAGTGTGACCGCTTGGCTCTTCGTTTTTGCAGGCTCAGATGCATCGCCACTGAGGTTTTTCGCGCGATCCCGTAGCGCTTTAATTTCAAGTTTTTCAAATAATGAGGTTGTCTTTCCAAGATTTACACCAGTCCACTGAAGTTTGTTCAACTCAATATCTATAGGAACGTCGTGGCGAAGCGTGGTGAGCTCTCTATTGGTGATCACGGCAGACAAGGAAGAGCGAAGTGCATCTCCGGCCTTACCCGGCACTTCATCGACTCGGGCGATGAGCGAAGAGAGCGATCCAAATTCATTAATCCACTTTGCTGCCGTCTTCTCTCCCACGCCAGGTATCGAAGGCAAGTTATCGCTGGGATCGCCACGAAGCGCAGCAAAATCTGGGTACTGCTCTGGAGTCAGTCCGTACTTCTCAACGACTGCCGCAGGCGTCATCCGCGCTAGTTCAGTCACGCCCTTTTTCGGATAAAGAACTGTGACTCCCTCTCGTATCAGTTGAAACGAATCTCGATCCCCGGTGCAAATCAGCACTTCTCCCATCGGTCGTAGCTTGTCAACAATGGTGGCGATGATGTCATCTGCTTCAAAGCCTTCTAATTCAAAATGAGGAATATTGAATGCATCTAGCAATTCGTTGATGTACGTGAGTTGCGAACGAAATTCATCGGGAGTCGTTGCCCGATTTGCCTTGTACTCCGGAAATTTCTCCGTTCTAAAGGTTTTTCTCGAGACATCGAAAGCCGTAGCGATATGGGTTGGTTTTTCATCACGAATCAGATTCATCACCATGGATGCAAATCCATAAATCGCGTTGGTGTGCTGTCCAGTTGAAGTCGTGAAGTTCTCTACTGGCAAGGCGTAGAAGGCTCGATACGCCAGAGAGTGGCCATCAAGTAAGAGAATCCGATTGGACATCAACGGCAATACTAGAGATAGGCACCTACAATTACCGCATGAAAGATTTCATGGAGATTCTTCGTGAACGCGGTAGCGGTGCCCTTGATAAGAAGATGGGTATTGAAATCATCGAGGCCTCTCCGCAACGTCTCGTTGGCACGATGCCGGTAGAGGGAAATACACAACCTCTCGGATTACTTCATGGCGGAGCAAATGTTGTCCTAGCAGAGAGTTTGGGCTCCATCGGCACGCAACTTCATGCTGGCCCCAACCGCAGAATTGTTGGAGTTGATATCAACGCAACTCATCACAAGTCAGCGACAACGGGAGTAGTCACTGGCGTAGCTACAGCGATAACTCTCGGTAAGACTTTATGTTGCTACGACGTTGAAATTACAAACGATAAGGGCGAACGAACCTGCACCGCCCGAATTACCTGTTTGATATTGGCCGAACGCTCTTAACGTTCGAGCGAAGATCCTGGATTAATAACCGCTTCTGCTACTTCTTTCATGGTGATACGACGATCCATCGCTGCTCGTTGAATCCACGAAAAGGCTTCAGGTTCGCTGAGATTGAGCGCCTTCATCAAAATTCCCTTTGCTCTATCAATCAATTTTCTACTTTCAAGGCGCTCATGCAAGTCTGCTACTTCTGCAGCCAAAGAGCGCATCTGTGTGTGGCGACTTATGGCGATCTCTATTGATGGAACCAAATCATTGATGGTGAATGGTTTAACAACATAAGCCATGGCCCCGGCATCGCGGGCACGCTCGACAAGATCGCGTTGACTAAATGCTGTGAGCATCAGAACCGGTGCGATGTCGATAATTTTTTCCGCGGCGGAAATTCCATCGAGTACCGGCATCTTGACATCGAGAATTGCAATATCTGGTCGCAAGTTCTCCGCGAGTTCTATCGCTTCTTGACCATTGGTTGCTTCACCAACAACGTCGTAGCCAGCTTCGCGGAGCATTTCAACCAAATCCATGCGAATGAGAGTCTCGTCTTCTGCGACAAGAATCCGGGCTGGCGTGTGAGTCATGTGCCTCGAGTCGGATTTGAACCGACACTGTGCGGTTTTTGAGACCGCCCTCTCTACCGTTGGAGTACCGAGGCGAGGTTTTCTATCTTAGCGATAGGCCGGAGCCTTGCCACCTACAGCATCTCCGATGCTATGTACTCGCATCGCATTGGTAGAACCTGGGATTCCAGGTGGTGAACCTGCAACGATAACAATCTGTTCGCCTTCTTTAACTCGCTGAGATTTGAGCAAGATGGAATCCACTTGTTTGACCATCTGATCTGTCGTTTCAACAAAAGGCGCAAGTATTGCTTCCGTTCCCCACGTTAATGAAAGTTGATTGAGCGTTGCTTCATCGGGCGTCAGTGCAACAATCGGGATCGGCGAGCGAAGTCGTGAAAGACGTCGTGCTGTATCACCGGATTTCGTAAATGTTGCAAGATATTTAGCGCCAATAGTTGCGCCAACATCGGCGGCGGCCTTTGTTATTGCTCCACCTTTAGTCTTGGGATTGTGGAGTAGATGTGAGATCGTGTGCAGCGCTTCAGATTCGGTTTTTTCGATAATTCTTGCCATAGTTTGAACGGCCTCAATCGGGAATTTACCCACGCTGGTCTCCCCCGAGAGCATCAACGCATCTGCTCCATCAAGAATGGCGTTGGCACAATCAGTTGCTTCAGCACGTGTTGGTCGAGAATTGGTGATCATTGAATCCAACATCTGTGTTGCGACAATGACGGGTTTAGCCATTTCTCGAGCCAGGGTGACGCATCTCTTTTGCACGAGAGGAATATCTTCAATCGGCATCTCCACGCCAAGATCACCTCGCGCGACCATAATTCCATCAAAGGCATCGATGATTTCCTGAAGATTATCGACAGCTTGTGGCTTCTCAATCTTTGCAATGACCGGGCGGAATATTCCAAGCTCCTTCATGACCTTATGAACATCGTCAATATCCCTCGCCGAACGCACGAAAGACAAGGCAATGAAATCTGCTCCGGCCTTTAATCCCCATCGAAGATCTTCAACATCCTTCTCTGACATTGCCGGAACAGAGACAGCGACTCCAGGGAGATTGAGGCCTTTATTGTTTGAGATCGGACCTGGCTCGATGCAGGTAGTGACAACATCATTTCCTTTGACAGAGACGACTTCGACAGCAACCTTTCCATCATCGATCAAAATGCGGTCCCCTACTTTGCAATCACCTGGTAGTCCTTTATAGGTCGTGCTGACTCGCTCCTTCGTACCCACAATCTCATCCGTTGTAATTGTGAGCTTCTCACCGCGAGCAAGTTCGTATGGACCTGATTCAAATTTCCCTAGTCGAATCTTCGGGCCTTGAAGATCCACAAGTATCGCTACTGGACGTTGTGCATCAGCAGCAGCTTGCCGAACCAAAGCGAAGCGCTTGGCATGTTCGTCGTAAGTTCCGTGGGAAAGGTTGAGGCGTGCAACGCTCATGCCAGCATCAATCAATGCAGCAACGTTTTCAGGACTCTCCACTGCAGGACCCATGGTGCAGACTATTTTCGCGCGGCGCATTTGATTACCTTAATCTATTCGTTAAATAGTTTTCGCCAGATTGACGATGACGTGCGAAGATTTTCTGATTCATGTTAGACCGTCAGCGGCCGATCGCTCGGCGCAATGGGAGCGGGAAGTTGTGTTTGTCCCATCAAATATTGATCCACATACGATGCAGCGCTACGTCCCTCCGCTATTGCCCACACAATCAGAGACTGACCTCGACCAGCATCACCTGCCACAAATATTCCCTCTTCGCTGGTCATGAAGTTATCATCACGTTTGACATTACCGCGAGCGTCTAACTCGACACCAAATTCTTTAATCAGAGCGTTCTGTTCTGGTCCGGTAAAACCCATCGCCAGAAGCACCATATCCGCTTCAATTTCACGTTCCGTTCCGGGAACTTTTTCAAACTTTCCGTCGATAAGTTGAGTTTCTACGATTTTCAATGCACGTAGATTTCCTTCTCCATCGCCGAGGAATGCTTCGGTTGAGATAGAAAATAAACGTTCTCCCGCTTCTTCATGAGCGCTCGACACTCGATAAATCATCGGATACATCGGCCATGGTTGACTCGATGGTCGTTCCTGCGTTGGACGCGGCATGATTTCTATCTGCGTCACTTCTGCTGCACCTTGTCTAATAGCAGTGCCAAGACAATCAGCGCCGGTATCTCCGCCGCCCAAAATTATGACTTTCTTTCCCTTCGCGTGCATCGATGGATCTTCGTGCTTTTCACCTAAAGCCTCTTTATTTCCCCACGGCAAGTACTCCATCGCTTGGTACACGCCACGAAGATCGCGACCAGGAATTGGAAGTTCGCGCCATTGTGTTGCACCAACTGCCAAAACGACCGCGTCATATCGCGCACGGATCTCTGATGCGGAGATATCTACGCCTACATTGACGCCTGGTCTAAATCTCGTGCCCTCTCTCTGCATCTGATTGAGTCGTCGATCAAGAATCGATTTCTCCATTTTGAATTCGGGAATGCCGTATCGAAGTAATCCACCGATCTTTTCTCCGCGTTCGTAGACAGCGACGGTATGTCCTGCGCGCGTTAACTGTTGCGCAGCGGCAAGTCCCGCCGGTCCCGAACCGATGACGGCGATGGTTTTACCGGTCATTCGATCTGGTTGCATCGGACGTACATTGCCTGAGTTAAAGGCCTCTTCGATCGTACGGAGTTCTACTTGTTTGATTGTCACAGGATCTTGATTGATACCGAGAACGCATGCCGTCTCGCACGGCGCTGGACACAACCTTCCCGTGAATTCAGGAAAATTATTTGTCGCATGAAGGCGTTCGATTGCATCTACTTTCTGATTACGCCAAATCAAATCATTCCATTCCGGAATCAAGTTCCCGAGCGGACAACCTTGGTGGCAGAAAGGAATGCCGCAATCCATACAACGTCCTGCTTGCTTTTGAAGTGAAGAAAATTCTTGTTCTTCATACACCTCTCGCCAGTCGCGAATGCGCACATCTACGGGGCGGCGTTGTGGAACTTCACGACCTGATTTAAGAAATCCGCGCGGATCAGCCATTGAGGGCCTCCATAATCATTTCTTCCGCGACTCGACCTTCTCGCTCTGCTCTATCGATGACCGTGAGGACACGGGCATAGTCACGAGGCATGACTAGTGAAAATCTCTTGACCGAATCGTCGAAGTTTTCCAGAAGTGAGTGTGCGATTTTCGATCCAGTTTCTGCATAAAACTTCGAGAGTAGAGATTGCAATTTCTCACTGTGGTCACGAGATACGGGAAGTATGTCGACCATTTCGGTATTTACTCGATCAGGGTTGAGATCTAAGACAAATGCAATTCCACCAGACATGCCGGCTGCAAAATTACGGCCAGTGATGCCAAGTACTACAACCGTTCCCCCAGTCATGTATTCGCATCCGTGATCACCGACGCCTTCGACAATCGCTGTTGCGCCAGAATTTCGAACACAGAAGCGCTCGCCAACGATTCCACGCACAAAAATCTCACCGCTTGTTGCGCCATAGCCGATGACATTTCCCGCGATGACATTTTCATCAGATTCAAAGGAGGCTTTTTCATCCGGTCTAACAATCAATCGTCCACCGGAAATACCTTTACCAAGGTAGTCGTTGGTATCTTCTCCGAGATATTTGGGACCTCCAAAATTGGCGCAAGATCTAGGCCACTTGCCTTCCAATGATGAACGGCAGCTTTAGTATCAAGAAGTTCGGCTCGACCAATAATCTCGTCAAGTGATTGATATCCAAGTCGTGCTAACCATTCACGCACTTCCGTTGCTATATATTCAAAGAAAGTTTGAACAAATTCCGGTTTACCGGTGAATCGTTTCCGGAGTTCCGGGTTTTGGGTTGCGACGCCGACCGGACAGGTATCAAGATGACAGACGCGCATCATGATGCAGCCAGAAACTACAAGTGGCGCAGTCGCAAAGCCGAATTCTTCGGCACCAAGGAGAGCGGCGATGATGACATCTCGACCAGTCTTCATCTGACCATCGGTCTGAACAACAATGCGATCTCTCAATCCATTGAGTAGAAGTGTCTGTTGCGTTTCAGCCAGTCCCAATTCCCATGGCGCGCCAGCATGTTTGAGCGAGGTGAGCGGCGAAGCACCGGTACCTCCGTCGTGCCCAGAAATCAGGACGACATCTGCGTGAGCCTTGCTGACACCCGCTGCAACTGTTCCAACGCCCACTTCTGCAACGAGTTTTACATGAATGCGCGCATCTTTATTTGAATTCTTGAGGTCATGAATAAGTTGAGCAAGATCCTCAATCGAATAAATGTCGTGATGTGGTGGCGGTGAAATCAAACCAACACCGGGTGTGGAGTGACGCACTTTGGCAATCCATGGATACACCTTGTTGCCAGGAAGTTGACCGCCTTCTCCAGGCTTTGCACCTTGAGCCATCTTTATCTGTAAGTCATCAGCATTAACTAGGTATTCGCTCGTCACTCCAAATCTTCCTGAAGCGACCTGCTTGATAGCCGAACGTTTGGAATCACCGCCCGGAAGTGGTTTATAGCGTTCTGGATCTTCGCCACCTTCGCCGGTATTTGATTTTGCGCCAAGGCGGTTCATTGCGATGGCAAGAGTTTCGTGCGCTTCTTGAGATATTGATCCGTATGACATCGCGCCGGTAGAGAATCGCTTGACGATTGATGCAATCGATTCGACTTCGTCGATGGGAATAGCAGGGCGTACACCCTCTTTAAGTGTGAAGAGTCCCCGTAAAGTCATAAGTTCTCGCGCTTGTTCATCAATGCGAGTTGTGTACCTCTTAAAGATGTCATATCTCTTGGAGCGAGTCGCATGCTGAAGTGCAAATACTGTTTCTGGATCAAAGAGATGGGGCTCGCCATCGCGTCGCCATTGGTATTCGCCACCGATCGGAAGTCTCTTTGTTCCAGGTACTTCACCGCCAGGTGGATATGCGATGTGATGTCGATTGATTGTTTCCTCGGCGATGACATCTATTCCAACGCCGCCGAGTTTTGAAGTGGTGCCTGAGAAATATTCGTCGACAAGTTCTTGGGAAAGTCCAATCGCTTCGAAAACTTGTGCTCCGGTATAAGAAGCAATCGTCGAAATTCCCATTTTCGACATTACTTTTAAGACGCCTTTTCCAAGCGCTTTAATGAGATTGCGAACGGCTTTCTCCGGAGTGACATCTGTAATGACACCTTGCAAGACCAAATCTTCTGCAGTCTCCATCGCCAAATAAGGATTAACCGCGGCCGCGCCATAGCCGATAAGAAGTGCTACGTGGTGAACTTCTCTTACCTCACCCGTCTCCACAACAAGACCTACTTTGGTGCGAGTCTTCTCTCGAATCAGATGATGGTGAACTGCTGAAGTCAGTAACAACGAGGGAATGGGTGCGTTATCGGCATCTCCATCGCGATCTGAGAGCACGATAATGCGTGCACCTGCATCAATCGCCTGTGACACCTCTGCGCGAATTTCTTCGATACGGCGACGCAATCCTTCGCCACCTTCAGCGATGGGAAAGAGGCCTTTGACTACGTAAGAGATAAAACCAGGATGGTTTCCATCTGCGTTAACGTGAATAATTTTTGCTAGTTCATCATTATCAATCACTGGAAATGCTAGAGAGATCTGTCGACACGATGCAGGTCCAGGATCGAGCAGGTTGTGTTCTGGACCGATGCTGCCACCCAAGGATGTAACTAATTCTTCGCGAATCGCATCAAGAGGCGGATTAGTGACTTGAGCAAAGAGCTGTGAGAAGTAATCAAAGAGAAGTCGCGGCTTATCTGAAAGCGCAGCAAGAGGGGTATCAGTTCCCATCGAACCAATCGGCTCTGCGCCACTCTTGGCCATCGGAGTGATAATGACTCGAAGTTCTTCCTCGGTGTAGCCGAATGCACGTTGACGTCGCAAGACTGAGGAGTGCGGATAAATAATGTGTTCGCGTGCAGGAAGTTCTGAGAGGCGAACGATGCCAGCGTGCAACCATTCGCTATACGGGGCAGAGTTCGCAAGAGAATCCTTAATTTCATCGTCTTCAATGATCCTGCCCTCTTGAATGTCGACCAGAAACATTCGACCAGGTTGCAGCCTGCCCTTGCGAATTACTTTCTCTGGAGCAATATCGAGAACTCCAACTTCACTCGAGAGAATTACCAAACCATCATCTGTCACCCAAAAACGTGAAGGTCGCAAACCATTGCGATCAAGTACTGCGCCGATCTGATTGCCATCAGTAAAGGTCACGCATGCCGGTCCATCCCACGGCTCCATAAGTGAGGCGTGGAAACGATAGAAGTCACGCCGATTTTCCGGCATTGATTCATGATTCTCCCAAGCCTCAGGAATCATCATCAGAATTGAATGAGGTAAAGACCGTCCACCGAGATACAACAGCTCCAGAACTTCATCAAAGGATGCTGAATCACTTCCCGAGGGATCAACGATCGGGAACAATCGTGAAATTTCACCTGGAATGAGATCGCTTGAAAGTAACGCTTCTCGTGCCGCCATCCAATTCCGGTTTCCACGAACGGTGTTTATCTCACCGTTATGAGCGATGAATCGATATGGATGGGCAAGTGGCCACGATGGAAATGTATTAGTGGAGAAACGAGAGTGGACAAGTGCTAGAGGTGAGCGGAAATCCGCGTGGGAAAGGTCGGGGAAAAATTCTTCAAGTTGGCCAGTGGTCAACATGCCCTTGTAAACAATGGTTCTCGACGAGAGCGAAGGAAAATAGATTGAGAGTTCATGTTCAGCGCGTTTTCTAAAGCAGAATGCGCGACGATCTAAATCAAGATCAGTGAAGCCCTCACGTGAAGCGATAAAAATCTGCTGAAAATCCGGCATAACTGAGAGCGCTGTAGCGCCAAGAGAGGTCGGATTGATGGGCAATGTGCGCCAGCCCAGGATTGATAAACCTTCCTCCTCTGCAATTTTTTCAACTCTGGAATGCGCTGCGAAATCTCGAGGGAGAAATGCGATTCCTGCGGCGTAAGAACCTTGCGCTGGAAGATCAAAAGTAACGTGGCTTCGAAAGAACTCATCGGGAATGCAAGTAAGAATTCCTGCACCGTCGCCACTATTGACTTCGGCGCCGGAAGCGCCACGATGTTCGAGATTGCGAAGCGCTTCAAGACCTTTGCTGACGATGTCGTGAGTTGCTTCTTTATTGAGAGTCGCGACCATGGCAACGCCACATGCATCATGCTCGAAGGTCGGATCATAAAGTCCGCTCTTCGGAGGCAATGCAGAGAAAAGGGCCACTGCGCTCTCCCATTCAAAGTGTGCTTGGGACAGCGATGGCCCGTCGAGGATGAGAAATCTACCAAGTGAAGGGCGCTATGCCACTTCCGCAGGTAATTAGATGCCGGAGATGTGCGCCAGCTGGCCTACTCCGGCGGTAATTGCCATGCCGAGTGCGCCACCGAAGACGATTCTCGCAGTTGTCTTGATGACGCTTGAGCCAGCAGTTTTTGCACTGATCACACCAGCAATCACTAATCCAACAAAAGTGATGGCGATGATAGAGATCGCCTTAGCTCCCAATGTCGGAGCAAGCGCACCGATAAATGGCAGAAATCCGCCGGCGGTGAAACTTATGGCCGATGCAATCGCTGCTTGCATTGGTCGAGCCTTAGTAGCGTCATGTTGACCAAGTTCATCTCGAAGATGTGCACCAAGAGCATCATGGGCATGTAATTCATTGGCGACTTTTTCGGCCAGTTCGCGCGATATTCCTCTTGATTGGTAAATCTGAGTCAACTCTTCAAGTTCGCCTTCTGGATCGAGTGCGAGATGTTCAATCTCTAATTTTCGATCAGATTCTTCAATATCATTTTGAGAACGAACTGAGACATACTCACCGACTGCCATCGACATGGCACCTGCTGCGATTCCAGCCAAACCGGCCGTCACAACGAATTCATTTTTCCCCGCAGAAACAACACCGATCATTAAAGATGCTGTTGAAACCAATCCATCATTGACGCCAAGGACTGCGGCGCGCAGCCAACCAGCGCGATGGGTTCGATGGTTCTCATTTCTCTTTTGAACTTCTGCTAGCGACACAACTTTATTCTATGGCAGACCGTGAGCGATTGCGCTTAATGAGATAGATAAGCGCGCCACAACCGACTACGACCGAAGTCCACACATTTAGCCGTACGCCAAAAATGAGTGAGGCATCGTCAATTCGTATCGTTTCGATTACGCCGCGTCCTAAGCAATACATAGCGACATACAGAGCAAAAATAGAACCAGGTGCGAGTTTGGAAAGGGGGCGAAGTTTGATGAGGATAAGTGCGACAGAGATGCACCAGAGAGATTCATAAAGAAATACTGGGTGAAAAAGGCCTTTGCCGGGAATGTCGAGCGCCCACGGGCCATCAAATGGTTTTCCATATAACTCGCGATTAAACCAATTACCAACTCTTCCTATTGCTTGGGCGAGAAGAATTCCTGGCGCGATTGCATCGGCGAAAGTGGCGAATGGAATTCCCTGGGTTGATTTCGAGCGACTATAGGCGATGTAAGCGGCAAGGAAACCGAGTGAAATCGCGCCCCAGATTCCCATTCCACCTTTCCAGATATAGAGCGCCGAAAGTGGATCGCCCTTTGCACCAAAATAAAGCTCGGGCGAGGTAATGACATGATAGATACGGCCGCCGATGATTCCAGCCGGTACTGCAACAATTGCAATATCTCCGACAAGTGTTGGTGCGCCACCCCGCGCGACATATCGCTTCTTTCCGAGGTTCACAGCGACGATGACTCCAACGATGATGCAAAGCGCGTAATAGTGGAAAGTCAGCGGTCCGATCTCAAATTGAGAACTTCCCGGTGACGGAATACTGGCGAAGATCACTTCTTCGCTGCTTCAACCGCCGCTTTCAGTTCATCTACAACAAATTCGGTGCCCGAACGCTCCCAGAGTTTGCCGTTGATAAAGAGTGTTGGCGTACCAGTCACTTTATTTTTCTGCATCGAATCGTAAACTTTCTTGACGGTGTCTGTGTACTTACCATCGTTAACACACGAAGCAAAAGTATCGGATGTCATTCCTAAACGTTTGCCGACTTCGACGAGATTTGCATTGATGTAAACACCACTGTTCTCTTGGCCTTGGATGGAGTACAAGGCTTTGTGAAACTCGATAAAGCGACCTTCGTCTGCTGCACAATAAGCAGCATTGGCAGCGCGGACAGAATCCGAACCGATAAATGACACCATGTGGTACACGACTTTTGCCTCTTTGTTTCGGATTAATCCTTCAATGTAGCTGCCCATCGACTTTTCGAAAACATTACAGAACGGGCATTGGAAATCTTCCCAGATGTCAATCTGAGGCTTAACGTCGGCGTTAAAGACAATTCCGTTGTCATTCTCAGCAGTGGTTTGTGAGGTGACTTTCTCACCATTATTTGCTGAAGAAATTTGTTCAATGGCCGCCGGAACAGTGACTTCTGGCGATGAATTGCGATCCAAGAAAGTGAAGATCACTCCTGAGAGAACTACAAGTGCAACCATGCCTATGACGATATTTCGAGTGACGGTATCGCCCTGTTTCTGGGAAACAACATTCTTTTGGCGAGGTTCTTTTGGCACTGGTACTCCTTAACTTCTTGGCTGACGGACTGCCTGCGCGAGCTCCGCGGCGAGAACTCTAACCTTTTCTACCGCCTCTTTCTCGTTTGGAGATTCCAAGACCAACTTAATAAACGCTGAGCCAACGATCACGCCATCCGCGAACGAGGCAATCTCGCGCGCTTGTTCAGCATTAGATACCCCAAGGCCAACGGCAATCGGAAGTGAGGTCACTTTTCTGACACGGCTAACAAGTTCGCGTGCGCTACCCGAGAGAGCGCTTCGAGTGCCAGTCACTCCCATCAAACTTGCCGCATAGATAAAACCCGATGTTGCATTAGCCACTTTCTTTAGCCGTTCATCGCTCGTGCTGGGAGCAACGACATAGATTCGATCAATTGCCATTTCAGAGGTTTGAGAAATCCATTCGTCAGATTCATCAATAGTTAAATCAGGTGTAATCACTCCCACGCCACCTGCAGCGCGAAGTTGCGTCAGAAAGTTTTCGATTCCCATACGTTCGATTGGGTTCCAATACGTCATCGTTACAGTAGAAGCCTTACTTTTTTCGATCACGTCAAAAAGTTGGCTAGCCGTAAAGCCATTGTCTAATGCGCGTTGAGATGCTTGCTGGATGACCGGACCATCCATGACCGGATCACTATAAGGAAACCCAACCTCAACAATATCTACGCCTGCATCTGCGAGAGCGTTGACAAGTTCAATGGATCCTTTTACCGATGGAAAACCTGCTGGCATGTAGCCGATGAGCGCCGATCTATTCTCTTGTCGTGCTTGCGCAAAAACTTCGGTAAGCGTGCGTGGCATTTAAAGCGGAATCCCGAAGTACTGAGCGGCTGTCTGGACATCTTTATCGCCGCGACCAGAGAGATTAATAAGGAGTATTGCCTTTTCACCGAGTTCTTTACCGACCTGCATTGCACCAGCAAGAGCGTGGGCAGTTTCAATTGCTGGAATGATTCCTTCGGTGCGCGAGAGGAGTGAAAAAGCTTCCATTGCTTCATCATCGGTGATTGCTCGATATTCGGCTCTACCGATTTCATGAAGGTAGGCATGTTCTGGGCCAACGCCGGGATAGTCAAGTCCGGCAGAGATGGAATGAGATTCGACTGTCTGGCCACTTTCATCTTGAAGAACAAAAGTGCGTGCGCCATGTAGAACGCCGGGGGTTCCGCCAACAATGGTTGCCGCGTGTTCTCCGGTCGAAACTCCGCGTCCACCTGCTTCTAATCCGATGAGACGTACCGATAAATCATCGATAAAGGGATGAAAAATTCCGATTGCATTTGAGCCGCCACCAACGCATGCAAGAACTGCGTCTGGAAGTCTGCCGGTCAACTCAAGAACTTGGGCTCGTGCTTCAACGCCAATGATGCGGTGAAAATCTCTGACCATTGTTGGGAAGGGGTGTGGCCCTGCGACAGTACCCAATAAGTAATGTGTCGTTGCAACATTTGTGACCCAATCGCGCATCGCTTCATTAATTGCGTCTTTAAGAGTTTTCGAACCTGTAGTAACCGGAATAACTTCTGCCCCAAGTATTTTCATTCGAGCCACATTGAGAGATTGTCGCTTCGTATCTTCCTCTCCCATGTAGACAACGCATTCCAACCCGAGTAACGCGGCTGCTGTTGCGGATGCAACGCCATGTTGCCCCGCGCCTGTCTCCGCAATGATTCGCTTCTTTCCCATCTTCTTAGTAAGAAGCGCTTGTCCAAGAACATTATTGATCTTGTGACTTCCAGTGTGGTTGAGATCTTCGCGTTTCAACAGAATCCGTGCATTGCCTGCATATGCGGCAAAACGTGGCGCATCAGTGATAATGGAAGGTCGACCCGTGTATGTGCGATGTAGTTCTGCTAGCTCCATTTGAAAATTCGGATCGTGCATCGCTGCTTGATGTGCGGCGGCAAGTTCGTCAAGAGCGCCAACTAATGCTTCTGGGACAAAACGTCCACCAAATCGACCAAAGTGGCCATCAATGCTCTCGCTCATCTTCATAGCGTACTTTCGATTCTCAATTCGCGAATTCCGTAAGTTCACGGATCGCATTAGCAGGTGACTCTGACCTCACTAAGGCTTCCCCTACCAGGATCGCTGATGCTCCGGCGCTTCTGGCTCTTCGCGAATCCTGCTGCGTCGCAATTCCAGATTCCGCGACTTTCAATACCGAATCTGGGATTAGGGGTAGTAAGCGATCAAATGCCGTTAGATCTACTTCCAGAGTCTTTAAATTTCGCGCGTTGACGCCAATCATCGTGGCGTCGAGTTTCAAGGCCCGTTCAACTTCTTCTTCATCATGAACCTCAACGAGAGTTTGCATTCCCAATCCCTGTGCACAATCTGAAAGGTCCTTTAGTTCTCTATCGTCCAATGCGGCAACAATGAGTAGCACGATATCTGCGCCATATGCCCGCGATTCACGAATCAAATATTCGCTGACCATAAAATCTTTTCGAAGCATCGGAAGATTGATTGCGGTGCGTACGGACTGAAAGTCCCCTAGCGAGCCATGGAATCTTCTTTCCTCAGTCAGGACGCTTATTGCTCTCGCACCAGCGGCTTCGTATGTGCGCGCAAGTGCGACTGGATCTTGGATTGCGGATATAGCACCCTTACTTGGGGAGGATCTCTTCACTTCGGCGATGATTGAAAAAGAATTGGTGCGCAATGATGAGATGGCATCTCGAACCGCAGGCGCTCGCGAAATCATTTCTGCAATTTCTTGCGGTGATTTTCTTCGACGCGCTTCATCTTCGCGCACGCCCGCGATAATTGATTCCAGAACGTTCATCTCTAAATCTTCTTCACTTGGTGCGCCGCCGCAATCGCACCAAGAACCGCGGCCGCCTTATTCAAACATTCGTTATCTTCATCTTCGGCACGAGAATCTGCAACGATCCCGGCCCCGGCTTGTACGTATGCAATTCCATTCTTGATCAGTGTTGTTCTAATTGCGATACATGTATCAATATTTCCGGTGAAATCTAAGTATCCGATCGCGCCACCATATAAACCGCGGCGACTTTTTTCTCTCTCCTCAATGATCTCCATCGCGCGAGGTTTTGGCGCGCCGGAGAGCGTTCCGGCAGGGAAAACAGAGAAGAGGGCATCAATCGGCGATTGATCTTCGCTCAAAGTTCCGGTGACGGTCGAAACAATATGCATCACATGAGAGAAGCGCTCTAATTGCATAAATTCAACGACGCTTACGGTCCCGGCTTTACATACTCTGCCGATGTCATTTCTTCCGAGATCAACCAACATGAGATGTTCGGCACGCTCTTTCGGATCTTTGAGAAGCTCCTCGCCAATCTTTTGATCCTCCTCATGATGTGCAGAACGTTTTCGTGTTCCAGCGATCGGATGAACCATCACCTCTCGATTACTTACTTTGACTAATGCCTCAGGGCTTGAGCCAACAACGCTGACACCTCCGGAAAGTCGGAAGAGGTACATATATGGGCTTGGATTGTGCAGTCGCAACATTCGATAAATATCAAATGGATCGGCCTTACATTCCATTTCAAAGCGTTGAGAAAGGACAACTTGGAAGGCTTCTCCGCTTGCGATTTCTTCTTTGATTATTGCTATATCTTTAAGGAAGTTCTCCTTCGAAGTCTTTCGTGTGAAGTGTGGTTCTGGTTTCGCGCCGACGCTGGCAATCAGAGTAGGAGTCTCTTTTCTTAAAGCGCTTTCCATCGCATCGAGTCGGCTCGTTGCTCTGGCAAATGCCTCATCAACCCGTTCATCAGATCCATCCCAATTAATCGCGTTTGAAATAAGGGTAAGGCTGCCTTCAAAATGATCGTAAACGGCAAGATCTGTGGTTAATATGAAAGTTATTTCTGGCAACTTAAGTTCATCAATTGTGAGTTCAGGCAATTTTTCTAAACGGCGGACGGCGTCGTACGAGATATAACCAACTAAGCCACCAGTTAAAGGCGGAAGATCCGGCAGCACTGGAGATTTCAGATGTTTAGTTGCGATGCGTAACGCTTCAAGTGGATCTATTCCGACGGGTGCGCCGGCGGGCATCGTTCCTTCCCATGCGGCAACTCCGTCACGTTCTGTCAGAACTGATTCACTCGCAACACCGATAAATGAGTAACGCGACCAGGCGCCTCCATGCTCAGCAGACTCGAGAAGAAAAGTGTTCTCACGATGTCCAGCAAGCTTTACATAGAGCGAAAGCGGTGTCTCATTATCTGCAAGGTATTTTCGGGCGACGGGGATGACATTGTGGTTCTTGGCCAGTTCCCGGAATTGCTCAATTCGCATCATCTGCAGGCCGCCAACGCATCTGACAGTTTCATCGCTCCTGTATACAAGGCTTTGCCCACAATTGCTCCGTCGACACCAGGAATATTCTGCAACGTCGTGAGATCACTTACCGATGCGACCCCACCTGATGCAGTAATGGGCATTTTCGTTCTTGAAGTAATTGCCTTGAGTAAATCGAAGTTGGGTCCCTTGAGATTGCCGTCACGATTGACATCGGTGACGCTGTACCTTTGACATCCAATCTCATCCAAGCGATGAAGTGTTGACCAGATCTCGCCAACAACGCTATCGCTTCCCCTGGGTCGAATCTGATCACCATCGACATCGAGCGCTACTGAAATATCGATTTCACTACTAGAAAGTACAGAGCTCAGCCAAGTGAAATTCTCGAGCGCAGCGCAACTCATATTAATTCTTTCGCATCCGCTTTCTTGAGAGAGTTGATATGACTCCTCATCTTTTATGCCACCAGAAAGTTGAACTTTCATATCTACGTTGTTAATGATTTCCTTGATGAGTTTGGTGTTATTTCCCGTCCCATAGGCAAGGTCAAGGTCAACAAGGTGTATCCAGCGAGCCCCCATACGTTGGAACTCATGGGCAACTTCCATGGGATCGGCCTCGTTGCTGCTGTTGGAGATATCCGCGCCCGCAAGACGAACAGATTTTCCGGATTTAACATCTATTGCTGGCAGGACAGTGAAGGGTGTCGTGTCAGTCATCGGCAAATTGTAGATATCGAATCGACTCTATGCAGCCCAATTTTAATAGCCTTGGCCCATGAGATTGTTGCCACTCCTGTTGGCCATCACAGTTCTGCTCACAGGCTGCTCCTCTGAATCAGAGAGCAGTTCGACCACGAGTAATTCCACCTCTCAAACTTCAAAATCAAACAAACTTCTTGTAGCCGACCGAGAGTGCACCAGCGATGAATTTTCTGGCGGAAGTGAGTGGATAGATGGACAGATGAGCGCTTTTGCTCGAGCCGATGAAAAAGGTGCCTATAAATATGCCTCTGAATCTTTTCGCGCAAATGTCTCACTTGAAGATTTCATTACAGTAATTGCAAATCAATATCCCATGTTGCTAGATCTGAGAAGCCACTCGATTGTGCGATGTGCCAAGGAAGGCAGCAATTTTGTCTTTGATCTCTACCTAGTTGCCAATGATGGATTGAAATATGCGATGAGATACAACCTATCGTTGATCAATAAACAATGGGGCGTCGATTCCGCCTCAGTAGTTCAATATTTAAACTAGACAATCCGGTCCCAAGACAGATTTCAAATCTGCACTGAGGCTCGGTGAAGCCGTCACTTTCAAGCCATCATCAAGGCGTAGCGTCTTTGCGGATCGATTACCTTCGATGCGAAGATGCACTTCACGAGTACCGGGATGAGAGCGCAGAATCTCCTTCATCCGATCTACTACAGGCGGTGTGCAACGTTCCGCTTCGATTTTTATGACAAATGGACCGATCGGCGCTTGATTTACATCGGGAATTGAAAGATCAATAGCGGTGATACGTGGCGTGTCTTCACCCTTATCGACTCTTCCACGAATCGCAACAATGCGATCTTCGATGATGTTAAGCGCGTGCTGTTGATATGAATTTGAATAGAAACGAACATCAACTGCTCCTTCGAGATCTTCAACCGTCACAATCGCCCATGATTGTCCCTGGCGACTGACTTTTCTTTGAATCGTCGTTATTAACCCGGCAATGGTCACTACATTTTTCCGCACGCTTGGACTCTGTTATCGCATCGATTGCTTCCAAATAAACGGCCATGAGACCTTTTCGAGGATGGCCCAGAGAGTCAAATGCCCCCGCTTTGATTAACGATTCAATAGTTTTCTTATTGCAAACAAAGGCATCTACTTTTGCAAGGAAGTCGCCAAACGATGTGAATCTACCTTTATCAATCCGATTGCGCACGACTGAAGCAACAACGTTCTCGCCAACATTTCTGATTGCAGCCAAGCCGAAACGAATATCTTTTCCTCTCGGCGTGTATTCAGCATCAGATTCATTGACATCTGGAGGTAGAACTTTGATTCCCATACGACGACACTCGTTGAGGTAAAGCGCGGATTTATCTTTGTCATCCCGAACGCTAGTAAGAAGTGCTGCCATATATTCAGTCGGATAATTTGCTTTGAGATAAGCAGTCCAGAAGGAGACAACCCCATATCCGGCACTATGCGCTCGGTTAAACGCGTAATCGGAGAATGGAATAAGCGTCTTCCACAATTCTTCAATGGCGATACTGGAGAAGCCGTTCTTCTTCATACCTGCTTCGAAAGGAACATACTCCTTATCAAGAATCTCTTTATTCTTCTTGCCCATGGCCTTTCTTAGTAAATCTGCGCGAGCAAGTGAGAAGCCTGCAAGTTTTTGGGCAATTGCCATCACTTGCTCCTGATAAACAATCAATCCATATGTGTCGCCTAGGATTTCTTTTAGCGCATCAGAAAGTTCGGGATGGATTGGTTCAATTCGTTTTCTCTTATTCTTTCGATCGGCGTAGTCGTTGTGAGCATTAACCCCCATAGGACCGGGGCGATAGAGAGCAATCACGGCTGATATGTCATCAAAGGAATCAGGAGCCATGGATCGAAGAAGTGCTCGAATGGGTCCACTATCGAGCTGGAAGACTCCGAGAGTTTCACCACGTGAGAGCAATTCAAATGTCTTCTTATCGGCAAGCGGCAAATCTTCAAGAATGATCTCTTTGCCCTGATTCTTCTTGATATTCGCGATGCAATCGTCGAGTACGGAGAGATTTCGCAGTCCAAGAAAATCCATCTTGAGTAGCCCTGTAGCCTCGCAGGCACCCATATCGAATTGAGTAATGATGGCGCCATCGGCATCTCTTCGATGTATCGGGATCACGTCAAGAAGTGGATCGCGACTCAAGATAACTCCAGCCGCGTGCACACTCCACTGTCGCTTTAAACCTTCAAGTCCCCGAGCCACATCAACGATGGTCTTTGAATCGGGATCAGTTTCATAGATATTCCGGAATTCCTGTGCTTCGGCAAATCGCTCATGTGACTCATCAAAAACACCGGCAAGTGAGATGTCCTTGCCCATGATTGATGGCGGCAATGCCTTCGTTAATTTCTCTCCGAGCGCGTAGGGATACCCAAGAACGCGAGTGGCATCTTTTATCGATTGTTTCGACTTGATCGTGCCATACGTAATGATCTGCGCAACGCGATCTTCTCCGTATTTTGTCGTCGCGTAACGAATCATCTCGCCGCGTCTTCTTTCATCAAAGTCCAAATCAATATCGGGCATCGAAATTCGATCCGGATTAAGGAAGCGCTCGAAAAGTAATCCATGCTTGATGGGATCCAACGCAGTAATTCCAAGAGAGTAGGAAACAAGTGATCCTGCTGCAGAACCGCGACCGGGACCAACGCGAATTCCTTCGCTCTTTGCATGAGCAACAAGATCTGCGACGACAAGGAAGTAACCAGCAAAACCCATCTTTGTCATAACGCCGAGCTCGTAATCCAGTCGTGCCAAATATTCCGCGGGAGCGCCTTGAGGGAAACGTTCCTTTAATCCTCGTTGCGCCTCTTTAATCAGCCAACTGTCTTCGCTCTCCCCTTGTGGAACTGGGAATTTCGGAAGCAAATTCTCGTTTTCACGTAGGGTGACATTGCATCTCTCCGCGATAAGAAGGGTGTTATCACAGGCAACTTCAAGATCCTTAAAGATTTCTCGCATCTGGGCAGCGGTCTTTAAGTAGAACTCACCATTTTCGAATTTGAATCGCTTTGGATCGGCCAATGTAGTTCCGGATTGAACCGCTAATAACGCGGCATGATGCTCAAAGTCCTTCGAATATGTGTAATGCAGGTCGTTTGTGGCTAGTAAAGGCAATCCCAATTCTCTTGCCAAACGGAGTAAATCATCTTTTACTCTCCGTTCGATCTGCACGCCATGATCCATGATTTCAACGAAATAATTCTCTGCACCAAAAATTTCTCGATAAGTCGCGGCCGCAGAGCGTGCTTCGGCGTAGTCTCCAATTCTCAATCGAGTTTGAATCTCCCCGCCGGGACAGCCCGTTGTTGCAATCAGACCGGCCGAATAACGTGAGAGAAGTTCTCGATCCATACGCGGCTTGTAATAAAAACCTTCGAGTGATGCCAGAGACGCAAGGCGGAAGAGATTAGAAAGTCCGGTGTTATCTTCGGCAAGAATTGTCATATGGGTGTAAGCACCACCACCTGAAACATCGTCCTCGCCGCCTTCTGCCCATTTCACGCGACGTTTATCGAACCTAGACTCTGGAGCAACATATGCTTCAATTCCAATAATCGGCTTTACGCCAGCGCTGCGCATTGTTGTGTAGAAATCAAATGCTCCGAAGACATTGCCATGATCGGTCATGGCGATTGCGCCATCGCCGTTTAATGCAACTTCTTTTGCTAGGTCATCAATGCGTGCAGCGCCATCGAGCATCGAGTACTCGGTATGTACATGGAGATGAACGAAACCCTTGCTCACGGTCGGCGAGATTACTCCCCGCCTCAGTGCGTTGAGAGCAGCTCCAAAGCGCGTTTCAGGTCAGCGGGATAAGCGCTGGAAAATGTGAGAGGAGTGCCAGTTCGAGGGTGGGCAAAGCTCAATTCGATGGCATGAAGCCATGGTCGTCGAAGTTCGAGTCGATCGGCCAACACTGGATCGCCTCCATACGCCAAATCGCCTACCAGAGGATGGCGCAGCGCGGTGAAATGAACTCTGATCTGATGTGTTCTTCCCGTTTCTAACTCCACGCGCAGCAACGTTGCTCCTGCAAAATACTCAATCAATGAATAGTGAGTGATGCTTGGTTTTCCATCTGCAACAACAGCAAATCGATAATCCTCTCGAGGATGACGACCGATGGGAGCATCGATTGTTCCCTCCGAAGGATCCATGTGTCCTTGCACGACTGTGTGGTAAATCTTCTTTACTTCTCGAGCTCTAAATTGATTTTTTAAAGTCTGATAAGAACTTTCATTCTTGGCCACTAACATCAATCCCGACGTTCCAACATCAAGACGTTGAACGATTCCTTGTCTCTCTTGAGAACCAGTGGTGGCAATTCGAATTCCTCGAGCAAGTAATCCGCCGAGAACGGTTGGTCCGGTCCATCCAGGGCTCGGGTGTGCCGCCACTCCTACTGGCTTATTGATGACGACGACATCGTCATCATCGTGAACGATCTCTAAATCTGCAATCGGAGTTTCGTGAAGTGCAAGTGGATCAAATGGTGCAGGCATACGCACTCGTAATTTGTCGCCTGGCTCAACTCGATCTGATTTGGAAAGAGGCTTTTTCCCTTGGAGAACATCGCCAGCATTGAGTAAATCTGCGACAACGCTCCGTGAAAGCTGCAAAATCTTTGCAAGGGCGCTATCGACACGTTCACCTTGGAACTCCTCGGAGATGAGAATTTCCCTTACTTCTCGTTCACCGCTCATGGATGGCGCTCCGAAGAGTGGGTTGGTCGGACATTCGTGCTGACCAGAAACGTAATAAGAATCCCCGAGATGACGATGCACGAATCAGCGATATTAAATACTGGCCAATGTGGAATTTGGATCCAATCCACAACTTCTCCTTGCCACATCGCTGGCGGTCGAACCGCGCGGTCCCATAAGTTTCCAACCACCCCGCCAAAGAGCAACGCAAGCGCGATAGCCCACTTCCTACTGATGACTTTGGACATATAGAAGATGACATATGTTGCCACCGCGAGTTTGAGTGCGGTCAGGATGAATGTTGCGTTAGAGGCGATATTGAAGGCAGCGCCTTTATTTGTCGTGTAGGTGAATTTGAGAAAGTCGCCAATAACACGAATAGGTTCTCTGAACTGCAAATAAGCACTTGCCCAATTCTTCGTTGCTAGGTCCAGAGCGAATGCGATTGTTGCGATGACGATAAACCATCGTCGCGCGCTTAAAGTCTGGGAGGAATTCAGCGACGCTCTTCCTTCTGCTTGCAGAGCATGCAGAGTGTCGCACGAGGAAATACTTGGAGGCGCGCCTTACCAATCGAGTGACCACAATCTTCGCAGCGTCCATACGATTTGTTATCAATGCGCTCGAGTGCTCGTTCTGTCTGAAGAACCATATCTCGGGCGTTGTAGACCAATGACATCTCGTGTTCTCGTTCAAATGTCTTCGCACCGGCGTCGGCTTGGTCGTCACCGGCACCAACACCCGATGCTTCGATCAGCGCATCCATTTCACTTTCAACTTCTTCCAATTCTTTCTTCAGGCGAACTAAGTCTTTTGCCAACTCACTTCTAATGGATTTCAATTCCGTCGCAGTCCATGTTTCCGCGCCTTCTGTGACGATAAGTGGAGCGGGTGCAGCCTTTATCGGCTTAAGAGATTGAGGCTTCTTGCCAGGCTTTGGTTTGCGCACTGGCGGGGGAAGCACAAGTCGCTTCTCTTCGACGACGACCACATCGCTCGCCTCAATTTCCGGCTTGTAAACCGAAATTGTTGTTGCACCGCCTTTGGCAGTACTACTAGTGAGCGCTGTCTTGTGTGCGCCCTTAATAATTGCTGCCTGCGGCTTCTTTGGCGGAAGTTTTTTGGCCGGTGCAACTTTCTTTGCTGGCGCAATTTTCTTGGCCGGCGTGACCTTCTTCGCTGCCGCTTTCTTTGCAGGAGCTTTCTTGGCAGCTGGCTTCTTTGCGGGAGACTTCTTCGCTACGACTTTTTTCGCCACTGGTTTGCTCTTCGCGCTCGACTTTTTACCGGCGAATCGAGCGACGGCTTTCGATAATTTCTTCTTCAATGGCACAGCGCCGAAGGCTAAGGGTTAAGTGAGGTAATTGCCACTCGCCGCGTGGGACTTCGCTCAAAGTTGATATGAGGGAGAGTGAATAGAGATGTAATAGAATTTGCACCGCTTACATATTCGCAACTGACTGGGCCATCACCCACGAGCGAGTTGGAAGAAATGGGCCGCCGGCTCACGTAGAACCGACAGTAAGCGACTCAAGTGGCAGCTTTCGCTGCAAGGCGGGTGGTACCGCGGTCGAAGAGATCGCCCCTCCAGAATGTGAAATGGAGGCACTCGTGGCAACTTCTTCGCCATTCCGCGCTTTATCTGCGCAGATTGATCTTCCGGCAATGGAACGCGAAGTGCTCACTTTCTGGCAGACCCAAGATATTTTCCATAAGAGCGTTGCTCAGCGCGCAGATGGAGATGCGTGGACTTTCTACGAAGGTCCACCTACGGCAAATGGAATGCCTGGCACACATCACATTGAGGCTCGAGTATTTAAAGATGTATTCCCCCGCTTTCACACCATGAAAGGAAAACAGGTTGTAAGAAAAGCAGGTTGGGATTGCCATGGACTTCCAGTGGAAATTGCAGTTGAAAAAGAACTTGGATTCTCTGGCAAAGGTGATATCGAGAAATTTGGTATCGCTGAATTCAATGCGAAGTGTCGCGAATCAGTACAGCGACATGTTGACGCCTTTGAAGCGATGACTACTCGGATGGGTTTCTGGGTTGATTTTGATCAAGCGTATTGGACGATGTCCAATGAATATATCGAAAGTGTTTGGTGGTCACTTTCCCAGATTCACGAAAAAGGTTTGCTTGGACAAGACCATCGAGTTGCGCCTTATTGCCCGAGATGTGGAACCGGATTATCCGACCACGAACTTGCGCTCGGTTATGAGACTGTCACAGATCCTTCTGTCTACGTTCGATTCCCCATCACTTCCGGGGAACTTAAAGAATTGGGTGCGAAATTCCTCGTTTGGACTACTACGCCATGGACTTTAGTTTCTAACACCGCCATCGCAGTCAACCCTGACGTGGATTATGTAGTAGCGCGAACTGCACCCAGGGAAGATAGCGAAAGCGAAATTCTTGTCGTTGCCGAACCACTCCTGTCTGTCCTGGGAGATGGAAGTGAAGTAGTGAAGAAGATTCGCGGCAAGGATCTCGAACGGATCACCTACAGCAGACCTATGGGTCTTATTGATATTCCTGATTCACACTTTATTGTTCTCGCCGACTATGTAACGACCGAAGATGGAACTGGATTAGTCCACCAATCCCCTGCATTTGGCGCAGATGACCTTGCTACGTGCCGCGCTTATAACTTGCCGGTGGTCAACCCCATCGAAAGTAATGGCAATTTTCAGGCCGATATCAAACTCATCGGAGGCATGTTCTTTAAAGATGCAGACAAAGTCTTGATCAAAGATTTGAAGACACGCGGTCTGCTGTATCGCCATCAGCAATTTGAGCATAGCTACCCACATTGCTGGCGTTGTCACACACCATTGATCTATTACGCACAACCTTCTTGGTACATACGAACCACCAAAATCAAAGATGCGCTTCTTCGTGAAAACTCCCAGACAGATTGGCATCCAGAGACGATAAAAACGGGTCGATTTGGAGATTGGCTTAACAACAATATCGATTGGGCTCTATCTCGAAATCGATATTGGGGCACACCGCTTCCCATCTGGAAATGCGAAAACAAGCATGAAGTTGCAATCTCCTCCCGCAAAAATCTTGAAGAGAAATCTGGAAAGAAACTGACGGAGTTGGACTTGCACCGTCCCTATGTTGATGAAATTACTTTCCCATGCGCGCAATGCACTGCAGTCATGACGCGAACTCCCGAAGTTATTGATTGTTGGTATGACGCCGGCTCAATGCCTTTCGCCCAATGGGGCTATCCGCATAAGGAAGGGTCCGTCGACAAGTTCAACAACTCATACCCAGCCGATTTCATATGTGAGGCGATCGATCAAACTCGAGGTTGGTTCTACACATTGATGGCAATTGGAACGCTTGTCTTTGACAAATCTTCATATAAAACAGTTCTCTGTCTCGGACATATCTTGGATAAAGATGGCCGAAAGATGAGTAAGCATCTCGGTAACGTGCTCGAACCCATGTCGCTCATGGATCAGCATGGCGCAGATGCAGTCCGTTGGTACATGCTCGCCAGCGGTTCTCCATGGAGCGCACGACGAGTTGGACATGATGCAATCTCCGAAGTCGTCCGACGAACACTGCTCACTTACTGGAATACAGTCTCATTCCTTTCGCTCTACGCATCTGCATCAGATTTCGTGCCAGGAAATGCTCCCGATATCACCAAACGCCCGATGATGGATCGCTGGATTCTTAGCGAACTTAACTCTTTAGTGGCGCGGGTGGATGCGGGATATGAAGGTTTTGACTCGCAAGATGTCGGTGAAGCAATCTCGGAATTCGTCGATCTCTTGTCGAATTGGTATGTCCGTAGATCGCGACGGAGGTTTTGGGATGGAGATGCTTCCGCCCTCACCACGCTTCACGAATGTATCGAAACTCTGACGCTCCTTATGTCTCCGATGGTTCCTTTCATTACCGAACATGTGTGGCAGGTACTCCTGAGGCCCGTAAATTCGAAACTTCCGATATCAGTCCATCTTGCAGATTTTCCACGCTCGCAACGCGCGCTGATAGATCCGACACTGGATGCCCAGGTCGCTCTTACTCGCCGCCTCGTTGAACTTGGACGCGCCGCACGCGCCCAATCACAAGTCAAGATTCGCCAACCACTTTCGCGAGCACTCATCGCTGCTTCGGGATGGAACGCTTTGAACGATGAGTTAATAGAGCAGATTGCAGATGAGCTCAACGTCGTATCTCTCGAAGACATTGCAGTCGCCGGCGGAGATCTAGTAGATGTTTCCGTGAAGGCGAATTTCAGATCACTTGGTGCGAAATACGGAGCAGACGTTCAAGCAATTGCACGTTCTATATCTCAATCCAACCCATCTGACCTTGTCGCTGAAGTTCGCAGATCAGGAACTTTTACTCTTGGTTACGAAGGCAAGAAAGCCGAGATAACGATGGAAGATCTAGTTGTCACGGAGACTCCACGTTCGGGTTGGGCTGTCGCTTCACATACGGGAGAAAGCGTTGCGCTTGACCTCACCCTTACCGATGAATTAATCGCTCAAGGCATCGTGCGTGAAGCGGTGCGCGCCATCCAAGATGCGAGAAAAGCCGCGGGTCTTGATGTTTCTGATCGCATCAATCTCACCTGGAATGCAACGGAAGATTATGTGGCCGCCATCAAGGCAGGCTCTTCTCATATTGCTAGCGAAGTTCTCGCGCTTACCTTTGAACACGATTCAACTCTGAGCCCGTCACATGACGAGTTAGGTTTGACGCTTTCAATCTCGAAAGCCACATGAGCCTGGAAGTTGATCTCAGGTAACGCGAGAAAGGCCGCTTTTCGCTTTTTTGTAATCTCCTGAAGCGACCAAATCTCTGATCCTTGCAAAGCCTTCGTAGATTTCTGCAAAGGAATTCGCCAAGGGTGAAATGGCGACGCGGATGGAGTTTGGTACCCGGTAGTCCGGAATTACATTCTTCAATTGTCGAAGCGCGATTGCGATCTGCTCAGCTTCTGGGTGGACCAGCGAAATATGCGCACCGCGTTTATGCGCATCTCGAGGCGTATTCAGGGAAAATCCCAATGGAGAAAGCCAATTATCGAAGAGCGTAATCATCATGGCAGTGCCGGCAGCAGCCTTTTTTTCGATTGCGCCAATTCCGGCCCGCTCAATCATTTCAAATGAGGACCGTACACATCGCAATCCCATTAAAGAAGGACTTGCAATTTGAAAACCGCGAATCGATTCTTCGCGATCAAACTCTCGTCCCATTGCAAACTGATCTCGCTGTGCGAACCAACCTTGAATTGGAACTCGCAATTCGCTCTGCATTGCCTTTGAAACATATAACCACGCAGGAGCACCTGGCCCCGAATTTCCATATTTATATGTGCAACCAACCGCCAGGTTTACTCCGTTGTCGTCAAAATTCATCTGCACCGATCCGATGGCATGCGCAGCATCCCAGAGCATGAGAGCGCCGTACTTTTCGACAAGTGCATTGATCGCCCGGATGTCGTGTCGAGCACCCGCGCGATATTGAACGACTTCGAGGCTTACCAGCGCTACATCATCACTCAAATATTGCTCAAGTAATTCAGGAGTTATCAATTCGTTCGCTGAGATCGATGGATTCTCATTCTCAATCATCACCAGATGTAGTCCGAAGGTTTTGGCTAGACCTTGAAGCACGTATCGATCTGTTGGGAAATTGGCGGCATCTGTAACGATGGTCTTGCGACCAGGACGCGCCTGAATGGCTGCTGACGCAAGCTGGTAGAAATTCACCGAAGTGGTGTCACAGGCGAGAACTTGGCCGGCAGCCGCACCAAGTGCGCTGCGACCAATCAGATCTCCCGTTGATTGCGCCTCGTCCACCCAATGGCTCCAACCGGTGACAACTTCACGTCCCCATTCCTCGACCATAAATGAGTTAATTGCTTTTATTGTTGAGTGCGGCAGCCGACCTAAGGAATTTCCATCTAGATAACAGGTGTCAGGATCGACAATCAGAAATTCATCGCGAAAAGATCGAAGCGGATCGGCCTTATCGAGCTCTTCAGCGATTTTTCGTTCCACTGCTTACCGCAGAAGTGAGATGAGGATTTGAATCCCGAAGAAGAGAACGATGAAGGACATATCAAGTGCTACTGGTCCCATGCGCAACGGCGGTATGAAGCGTCGCACAAAACCAAGTGGTTTATCTGTGATGGTGTAGACGATTTCAAAGAGCGGCAAGAGAATTCCGCGCGGACGAAATCCGGGACGGAACATCCGAATGTAATCAATGATCAGCCGAGCAAAGAGTGCAAAGAGAAATAGCTCTAGTGCAGTTGCAATCCAACTTTGAATATCAACCACCGGAGTGGAGGTCAGCTCTGGTTAAAGAAGCTGGCTTCTGCTGCGGCGCTTTTCTCTTCGCTGCTGACAGATACGTTTGGAGGGGTTAAGAGAAAAACTTTTGATGTTACTCGCTCGATTGTTCCTGCGTGACCAAAAACAAGTCCAGATGCGAAATCAATAAGTCGACGTCGCTCTGACTCTTCCATATCACTCAAGTTCATGATGACTGGATTGCCTTCGCGATAGAACTCACCGATCGCACGCGCTTCGCTGTACACGCGAGGAGTGATTGTCACAATGCGGTCCATATTCTGCATTGGGTTCATCGGTAACTGTTGTTGGTGAATTGGCGTTGGTGCAACTGCCAACTTCTTTGGTGCGGCCACTGGGGAAGGGCGCGATGGTGTTGGGGTTTGCGAGAGTTCAGCACCCTCGTCCTCGGTCAAGCCGAGGTAATCCGTAAGTTTTCTGATCGACATAGCCATACGTGAATTTTACGGTTGAGGGCTACGCGTACCGAGGATTGAACTACCTATTCTGATGTGTGTCGCTTCAAAGCGGAGCGCAACTTCAAAATCGCCACTCATTCCCGCGGAAATATATGTTGATTCTGGTGAAATTCCACGTAACTGATGTGAACTCTGTCGAAGTCGCTCGAATGCACGAGCGGGATCACCATTCACAGGCGCTATTCCCATCACTCCAACGATGGAGATTGCCGGAAGTTTGAGAACTGATTGAGCTAAAGGAAGTAGATCTGCAGGAGCGACTCCCCCACGTGCTGATGGATCGTCATCGAGGTTTACTTGAAGAAAAACCTTTTGAACTTTACTTAATTCTTCTGCTTTCTGCGAAATCTTTTCGGCATGGTGAAACTCGTCAAGTGAGTGGATGTAATCAGCCCAGGTAACGATTGTTGAAATCTTCTTACTCTGGATTTGGCCCTGAAAATGCCAGGTTACATCGGCCGGAAGCGCCTCCGATTTAGGCGCAGCTTCTTCGCTGCGATTTTCGCCAAAATTTCGCTCTCCTAACTGATAGAGGATTTCGATATCTGAAAGCGGAAAAGTCTTGGTTACGACAATGAGCGTCTTCTCGCTGGGAATCTTTGACTTCACCGCAGCCAGCGCAGCCGCAATATCATCCCGTCGATTCATAACCAGACCACTCCAGCCTGGCGACCGGTTCGATCATCTCGACGATAAGAAAAATATCCACCATCGTGAAGTACACACTCATTCGCTACTGTGAAAGAAATTCCCTCTCGTTTCAATAGATGCTGCAGACCGCCGGAAACATCAACACATCGGCGGGACTCATCGGTACCTGCTTCAGGGATTTCGTTCACTACCTCTCGATAGGTCTCTAGATCTACTTCGTAACAAGCTTTACAAATCGATGGACCGATCTCAGCGCGTATCTCACCAGCGGTAATTCCTTGGTTATGAAAGTGTTCGAGAGTTGATTGAAAGACGCCAGCAACGAGTCCTTTTCGACCCACATGAACTGCTGCAACGGCCCGAGTGGAGATAAGCAACAATGGCGTGCAATCTGCAATGAGAGTTACTAGAGCCTTGCCTGGAATCGTCGTAAATAGAGCATCAACGCTCGGAACTACAGTCGAATCAGAATTTTGATCAATGACTGCAACATCTCGTCCATGTACTTGATTCATGAAGTAGATCGACGACAGTGGTAATCCGATGCGAGATGCGAGGATTTCTCGATTCTTCTTTACCGTTTCCACGTCATCTCCGACATGCATGGCCAGATTAAGTGAATCGAAAGGTGGCGCGCTCACACCTCCAACACGAGATGTGAAAAGAGTATGCGCCATCCCTACTTCATGAAATCAGGGATATCGACTTCATCCTCGGAGACGAGTTCTTGGAATGTAATTCTTCGACGAGGCTTCTCTTCAGTGCCCATAGCAACCGCGATGGGATCATTTGCGGGAATCGGATTTGCCTGACCGTTGAGTTCTTCGGTTGAGATCACAGGTTTTGAAATCTTCTTCGGCTCTCCACCTTCGAACCCTGCAGCAATAACGGTCACTCGAACTTCATCGCCAAGGGAATCGTCAATCACCGTTCCGAAGATGATATTTGCATCGGGATGGGCGTACTTGGTGACTAATTGCGAAGCCTCATGAATTTCAAAAAGTCCTAGATCTGAACCGCCGGCGACAGAGAGCAATACGCCATGCGCGCCATCAATCGATGCCTCCAAAAGTGGCGATGAAATAGCAAGTTCTGCAGCGCGTGTAGCTCGAGATTCACCGCGAGCCGATCCGATTCCCATAAGTGCAGAACCTGCTCCATGCATAACGCTCTTTACATCGGCAAAATCAAGGTTGATAAGGCCTGGTGTTGTAATCAAGTCTGTGATTCCTTGAACACCCGAAAGCAAAACTTGATCGGCTGACTTAAAAGCTTCCGGCGCAGAAATTGATCGATCCGAAATAGAGAGAAGTCGATCGTTTGGAATGACAATCAAGGTATCTACTTGCGAACGAAGACTTTCAATTCCTTCATCTGCTTGCTGCGCCCTTCTTTTGCCCTCGAATCCAAATGGTCGCGTTACTACGCCAACGGTGAGAGCACCGAGATCTTTTGCAATTTTTGCAACGATAGGTGCGCCGCCAGTTCCTGTTCCGCCGCCTTCGCCCGCAGTTACAAAAACCATGTCGGATCCGCGAAGCGCTTCTTCGATTTCTTCGGTGTGATCGATTGCTGCTTGCTTTCCAATTTCAGGATTCGCGCCAGCACCAAGTCCGCGCGTTAATTTTCTTCCGATATCTAATTTCACATCGGCATCACTCATGAGAAGTGCTTGCGCATCAGTGTTGATTGCAATGAACTCAACGCCTTTAAGACCTGCATCAATCATGCGATTGACTGCGTTAACACCGCCGCCACCGATTCCAACAACTTTGATGACTGCCAAATAATTCTGTGGTGTTGCCACGATGCGCCTCTCTTTGAACCCTAATTCTCAACTTTAGACTTAGAGTTAACTCTTGATGTGCGCGCAAAAGTAGGCGCGGAGTTGTTACTGGGCAAACACCGACACGAATTATTTCTTTTACTTCACGACGGGATTTATCGGATTGCTGACATCGATCTTTCCAATTTTTTTATTCTCTGGTTGCGCAAGAAGTTCATTAATGACCTTTATTTTCAATTCAAACTCTTTGACACTTCCCCAGGAAATATCCAAATACCGTTTTCCGATACGTACTTTGCTGCTGAGATTGCCATTATCAATCGCCTCTACGCTCACCACAGTGAGTCCCGCGCCCTTCAGTTTCGCCAGAAGAGTGACGGCGCTACCCCTCAGGGCTTCGCTCTGGGTGCGAAGAGTCAGGATCGGCAAGGTTGCCCAATCGACCTCTCCTGCCCTCGACGCCGAAGTAACTGCATCTTTCGGCAGGTAGAAAAGTGAGAGATCCTTGCCAAGAAATCCGACCGACGAAGCTCCACTTTCTCCACTCAATCGAGCAAGTGGTTCTCGTGGCGAGACCGAAATCCTGACGACTCCAGTGAAGAAATTTCTCCGAATATTTACGTCGTCAACCCAAACCATGGTGCGAAGTCGAGCGGTGATACCTCGGCGATCGACACGAGCCATCGGCGCTCCGATATTTATTAGTTGTGGCGGTTCAGACAACTTCAATTCAATCTGCTTTTTGATGTCGCTCTCTTGTGTCGAAATCTCAACGCGATCGACTGCAAGAAGGCTCGTCCAGCCCAATACATAAGCACAGAGACATGTGATGATGACAGAGATGGGAAGTGCGATCCGTTTCATGAACTTTGAAGATTTGTCACAATCAAAGTGCCCAGAGAACTAACATCGCCTGCACCCAAAGTAAGTATGAGGTCTCCTGGTGTCGCCATTGCGATTACCGATTCGATAACAACGGGCATGGAGGGTTCATAGGTGACCGTGCCCTCAGCCATTCGTTGTGAGATAGAAAGTGATGAGACTCCTGGAATCGGCGATTCACCAGCAGGATAGACCTCAAGGAGAAAGGTGTGATCGGCCTTCCCTAGTTCTTCTGCAAACTCACGGGTAAAAGCTCGAGTACGCGAAAATCTATGTGGTTGGAAAATAGTGAGAACGCGCCCCGAACCTGCGTAAGTTCGCGCTGTTTCTAACGTTGCGCGTACCTCAGTTGGATGGTGGCCATAATCATCGACAACGGTAATCCCGTTGACTATTCCTTTGATTTCAAAGCGCCTGCGAGCACCTGTGAATAGCGCCAAACCAGCAATCATTTCCGCTGCAGGAATTCCAAGGTGAATACCCATCAAGAGCGCCGCGGCAGCATTAAAGAGATTGTGTCTACCCGGAATCGAAAGTTGAATCTCGCCAAGCACGCGGCCTTGATGAGTTACGCGAGCGCGCGAGGATGTAGCGTCGACAACAATCCGATCTAATCTGAGTTCGGGATCTCCCTTCTCGCCATAGGTGCTTACTCGAAGCGTGGTTTGGCCCGCAACCTCTGTGAGCAAACGAAGAACTCCGTCATCGTCGCTACATGCCACCAGGACACCGTTTTTCTTAATAGTTCCAACAAAATCTTTGAATAGAAGATCAATTGCGGAAATATCTTGAAAGTTATCAACGTGATCCAATTCGATGTTAGTAACGATTGCGGCCTCCGGTTTGTATGCCGTGAAGGAGCCATCAGATTCATCAGCTTCAACAACAAAAATATCGCCAGAACCTTGATGGGCGTTGGTACCAGAATTTCGAATTGTCGCTCCAATGACGAAGGAGGGATCCCTACGCGCATGTTGAAGCGCCACGGTAAGCATCGAAGTCGTAGTCGTCTTGCCATGCGTGCCGGCGATTGCGACAGAGCGATATCCCTCAAGAAGTAGTGCGAGAAATTCGGCCCGTTGCATCACGGAAATTCCTGCGGTACGCGCCGCAACTATCTCAACATTGTTCTCCGCGACTGCCGAAGATCGAACGACAATATCGGTACCGGGACGTAGAGAAGCGATGTTTTTAGCATCGTGCTCGGTGGAGACTTCAATGCCAATAGTCCGAAGCGAGTTAAGTATTGAAGAGTCGTGGTAGTCAGAGCCGCTCACTTTTCCGCCTCGAGCAGCAACAATCCGTGCAATACCGCTCATTCCAGAGCCGCCAATACCAATGAAGTGAACTCGCAATCCGTTCCAATCCATCATGAAGGAACCTCTGCTAAGGCCAAATCTGCAATCCTGGCTGCAGCGCCGCGGTGCATGTCGGATGGCGAATACCCCAGAGAATGAGCAGAACGAATCGCTTGCTCCAGATTGGTCGCCAACCAATGTGCAGTGAAATCTTTATTTGCTACTGAGATTGCTCTCCCCTGACGCACTAGTGATTGCGCATTCGTTACTTGTTCGCCATTTCCATGTGGCAGAGGAACCAAGATTGCATACCTACCGACGGTCATGATTTCTGAGCAGGTGACTGCCCCGCTTCGAGTAATGAGAAGATCTGAACTTCCATAAATCGCGGCCATATCGTGAAAATAAGCCATAGGTAAATAACCTTCGCGGGCTTGCGGTAGCGGATTGTTCACGCCAAGTGCATGGATAATCTGGAAATTTCGCGAAAGAGGATTTTTTAGAAATTCAGCCACGACGGAATTTATATGGGCTGAGCCTTGCGATCCTCCGAATATCGCGATGACCGGACGGCCATCATCAAAATTCCAGCTGGTGCGATGAAGAGTTGCGAATTCTCGTGATTCTTTCTCTGAAAGACGACTCAATGAAGTGATGGAATCTCGTATCGGCATTCCCGTGAGCACTGAAGCCGGCCACCTGTCCGTCAGATCTTCGAAATTCACCGCAACGACCCGCGCAAACATGCGACCTAGTCGATTAGCCCAACCTGGCTTTGCATTTGCTTCATGAATGACGATCGGTACTCCCCGCATTTTCGCCGCAAGGTAAGCCGGCGCACTTACATATCCTCCAAATCCGATGAGAACATCGGCTCCCGAAAGTGCACGAAAAGCGCCGACAATGCTGGCGATAAGTGCGAATGGAAACACAGCGATGGAAAGCGTGAACTTTCGTGGCAAGGTCACTCGCGGAATGCAGATGAGTCGATAACCCGCCTTTGGGACTAGAAGTCGCTCAAGCCCAGATTCAGTGCCAAGAAAAATGCATTCATTGCCGCTGTTTTTCTTCATCAACGCATCTGCTACGGCAAGCGCCGGCTCGATATGGCCAGCGGTGCCTCCTCCGGCAAGAATCACGCGCGCTGACATGGCGTTATCCCCTCGCAGAGCGAGATCTCTTTCGTTCCGCAATCTCCGCAGCAATAACGGGATCTCGACGCAAAACACCGAGAACAAATCCAATAGAGATGAATGAAGCAAGAAGGGAGGACCCGCCATAGGAGATAAAGGGGAGCGTGACTCCTACAACCGGTAAGACGCTAATGACTGTGCCGATGTTGAGAAGTACTTGAATGGCAAACCAACATCCAATTCCTGCAGATGCATAACGTTCGAAAGAATTCTCTGCCCGAAGTGCGACTCTAAAAATCCCGAGAATTAAAATTCCAAAGAGGATAAGGACCGCTAACGTTCCAAGAAGTCCTAATTCTTCACCGATGACTGCAAAGATGAAGTCGGTATGTGCTTCTGGGAGATTGCCCCACTTCTGTTTACTTGAACCAAGGCCTGTGCCTAGTGCGCCTCCGGAGGCTAAGCCCATGATGCTATGGGCCTGTTGCCACCCAACTCCCTTGTAATTTTCTACTGAAAAAGGATCGAAGAAAGCGGCAAATCTATTTAAGCGATTGCTGCTGTTAATAATCAATATCAAGAACGGAATTCCAAGAATGAAACCGAATGCTGCGAATGCTCGCATCGGTAGACCAGATATAAAGAGAATTCCAGCAACGATTGCAGCAAATACGACAGCGGTTCCCAAATCTTTACCTAGAAGAACCAGGAAGAGTAGGAGCGCAACTCCGGGCGCGATAAGTGAGATCGGGCTACTGAATTTTCCTTGCGACGAACGTTGGTCGTGTATACGAAGTCGCATTGCGCACCAGAGAATCATCCCTACTTTTGCGAATTCGCTGGGCTGAATCGTGAAACTACCAATCCCAATCCAGTTTGTGTTTCCACCAATCGTTTTTCCTACGCCTGGAATTTGCGGAAGAATCAAGAGCCCCGCAGATACAACTAATGAAGTGCGAGCAATCGGTATCCAGAGGGTTTCTTTAAGGTGCATCGCAAGCCAAGCCAAAGGAAGTGCAAGTGCAAGGAAAATTCCCTGTCGTAGTACAACCGCAAATGAATTTCCCGATTCGTTGAGAGATGTGACAGAACTTGCGCTCAGCACCATTACCAAACCAAGTGCAGTCAAGATTGAAACTGAACCAAGGATCAAGTAGTAAGCAGATGATGGCTGCGCAAAAAGTGATTTCCTCTGAGATGCCTTATGGACGGTCATGGAGCAACTCCTTTACGGCGGCTGCGAAGAGCTCGCCGCGTTCTGCATAGTTCTTAAAGCGATCCATCGATGCACACGCGGGCGCAAGAAGAACGGTATCCCCCGCCGTCGCGCGTTCGGCTGCAGTGCGAACCACGGCGCGCATTAAATCCACTCCGCGAAGTTGCGCATCAATGCTCACTCGTTCGATCTCGGGCGCATAGGCATTCAGGGCTTTATCGATAACAGGGGCATCGGTTCCGTAAAGAATTGCAGATTTGATTCTCGACTTTCCACGTTTAATGAGGTCATCCATCGATGCACCCTTAGCTAGTCCGCCAGCAATCCAAATAACTCGAGGTTGAGAAAGGATTGCAGCAAGTGCAGCATGAGGATTTGTGGCCTTCGAATCATCAATCCAAAGTATCTGATCCTTATCGGCAACGGTTTCCAGGCGATGATGATCGAGTTTGAAATTTCGAAGTGCTCTGCCAACGGCGGAAGAATCGGCGCCGATGGAGCGGGCCAGCGCTGCTGCTGCCATCCCGTTAAGAACATTATGCGGAACTGTCGGGGATATATCGCTTAACTCAAAGAGAACTTCAGCATCACCAGAAACAAATGCGCGGTCAACAATCAAATTTTCTACTAAGCCAATCTCGTGGTTTGAGGGTGTCTCCAAGGAGAAATAGATGAGGCGCTTGGGCAATTCGCGGGCTCGACGAGCTATCTCAGGATCAGCAGCGTTGAGAATAGCTACTTTGGTTCGTTGGCAAATCTTGAATTTTGCACCTGCATAGGCGTCAAAACTTCCATGCCAGTCAAGATGATCTTCGGCGATATTAAGAATTGCTGCACTTTCTAATTCAAAGAGCGAACTCCACTCCAGTTGGAATGAGGAAAGCTCCAGGACGAGTACATCTGATTCGGCAGATGTAACTGCTTCAATAACGGTGTCGCCCACATTGCCGCAGGCACGAGCATTGATACCTGACTCACGCAAGATGGACTCGGTCATCTGAACAGTCGTCGTCTTTCCATTTGTACCTGTAAGGCCAATCCATCTTTGCGATGGCGCAATCTCGCATTTAACTAGCCAGGCAAGATCAATTTCACTTCGTAAGGTGAGACCAGCATCTCGAGCTTGAGCAATGAGTGGATGGTCCACTCGCCATCCGGGTGAGACAAGTGCAAAGGCGAAACGAGAAAGTTGAAGTCCATCCAGATTTGAGCGAGTTCCTTCAGCGCTGACATTTTCATCCACGACCGTGACGATTGCGCCTCGAGACTGTAAAAACTCTTCACTTGGCTTGCCTGTTACGCCGGCTCCAAAAATAAGAATCTCTGAACCAGCAAGAGAAGATAAGAAACTCACTTACGCGACCACCCACTGTGCATAAAAGAGACCGAGCCCCGCTGCAACACATAAGCCAGCAATAATCCAGAACCTAATGACGATAGTGACTTCACCCCAACCCAATAATTCAAAATGATGTTGCAATGGCGCCATCTTGAATACTCGTTTGCCACCGGAAATCTTGAAGTATGTAGTCTGAATAATGACCGAAAGTGTGATGATAACGAACAAGCCACCAAGCAGAACTAAAAGTAACTCGGTACGAAGCGTCATAGCCAGTCCTGCGAGCGCACCACCGATTGCAAGAGATCCGGTATCGCCCATGAAAATTCGTGCGG
>RHAU01000002.1 GCA_010032125.1 Actinomycetota bacterium
CGCGAAGAGTATCTGGAACTCATCGAAACTTACAGTGAAGATGGTTTCGCCCAAGGTCTCGTAGCCCTAGCAATACCTGTAGACATTGAGAGCGGCTTAGGAGTGGACAAGATAAAAGCTTCTCTTTCAAACCTCACCAAGCTTTAGAAAGTTCGTCTCTACTCTCGGAAAGTAACTTTGGGAGGACTTTTGTTTGTCCAATAAGCGGCATGAAGTTTGCGTCACCGCTCCATCGGGGAATGATGTGTTGATGGATGTGCTCGGCAACACCGGCACCTGAAATCGCTCCTTGGTTCATGCCGAGGTTGAAGCCGGCAGGACGTGAAACTTTGCGAAGTGTCTCCATAGCGTGCGAGGTGAAAAGACTCATTTCATTCCGCTCACTCTCCGTCAGATCGGTGAAATCTGCGACATGTCGGAAGGTGCAGATAAGTAGATGTCCGGGGTTATACGGATAGAGGTTCAGTACCGCATACACCTCTACTCCTCGAGCAATAATCAATCCGTCTTCATCGTTTTTCTTCGCAATGTCGCAGAAAGGACAACCGACGTCATTAGATGACAGTGGCCGATTTTCGCCGGAGAGATAGGCCATTCGATGGGGAGCCCACAGTCGCGCCCATCTATCGGGAACTCCTACTCCCTCATGTCCCTTCTCTGTCGATTCGGTACTCATACTTGTTTCTGATCGGCGATGGCAACAAGGACTTCGTTAATCGCATCCTCAATTGAGACTCCATTTTTCTGCTCGCCATTTCTATACCGAAAAGAAACTTTGCCGGCAGCCTGGTCCTCGCCACCTGCGATAAGCATGAAGGGAATCTTTTCCGTCTGTGCGTTACGAATCTTCTTCTGCATTCTGTCGTCGGAATCATCAATCTCAGCTCGAATACCTTTTTTCTTCATCTGAGAAACAATTTCATTCAAATATGGCGCAAAGGCCTCAGCAACAGGGATTGCACGCACCTGTACCGGAGCCAACCACGGAGGAAACGCACCTGCATAATGCTCGGTGAGTACTCCAAAGAAACGTTCTATCGAACCAAAAAGCGCTCTGTGGATCATGACCGGGCGTTTGCGCGCACCGTCCGCATCTTGAAATTCCAATTCGAAACGCTGCGGTAGTTGGAAGTCCAATTGGATGGTGGACATTTGCCAGGTTCGACCGATCGCGTCCTTCACCTGTACTGAAATTTTCGGACCGTAGAAAGCCGCACCGCCCTTGTCGAGTACGAGTGTCAGATTCTGACGTTCGGCAACCTTGCGCAACGTTTCGGTTGCCACTTCCCAATCTTTATCTTGCCCCACGTACTTCTCATCATTGCGCGTTGAAAGTTCTAAGTAGAAATCATTTAAGCCGTAATCTCGAAGCAAATTAAGAACGAATGTCAAAAGAGAATCCAGCTCTCCCGCCATCTGCTCGGTTGTGCAATAAATATGGGCATCATCTTGTGTAAATCCTCGTGCTCGAGTGAGTCCGTGAATAACTCCCGATTTTTCATAACGGTAGACCGTTCCAAACTCAAAGAGCCGCAACGGTAAGTCACGATACGAACGTCCCTGTGAGGCGAAGATGAGATTGTGAAATGGACAGTTCATGGGCTTCATGTAGTACTTCTGTCCCGCTCGTTTCACAGTGCCATCGGCATGCAACTCTTCATCCATGACCATCGGCGGGTACATTCCTTCTGAATACCAATCCAAATGTCCAGACTTCTCGAACAATATGGATTTAGTCAGATGCGGTGAATAGACAAACTGATACCCCTCTTCAACATGGCGTTTTCGCGAGTACTCCTCCATCGCCATCCGAACAATTCCGCCCTTGGGATGAAAGACCGCGAGACCTGAACCAATCTCCTCAGGAAATGAAAAAAGATCGAGTTCGGCTCCAAGTCTTCGATGATCTCGCCGTTCAGCTTCGGCTAACAGGTTGAGATAAGCATCGAGTTTTTCCGTGCTCGGCCAAGCAGTTCCATAGATTCTCTGAAGCATCGGATTCTTTTCCGAACCGCGCCAATAAGCTCCCGCAGTCCGCATCAATTTGAAGGCAGGAATGTATTTCGTCGAAGGAAGGTGCGGACCACGACAGAGATCGCCCCACACCGCTTTTCCATCTCGTCCGAGATTGTCATAGATAGTTAACTCGCTTCCGCCAACCTCAACCGATGCGCCTTCAGCGGCCTCGCCGGATTTAAGTTTTATTAATTCACACTTGTAAGGTTCCGATGCAAGTTCGGCTAGCGCCGATTCATCGCTGACCACTCGCCTCTTGAATCTTTGACCATCCTTAATGATTTTCTTCATCGCACTTTCAAGCGCGACTAAATCTTCTGGAGTAAAAGGTCTCTCAGGATCAAAGTCATAATAAAAGCCATCTGTGATGGGTGGTCCAATACCCAATCGCGTCTGGGAAAAAAGGTGTTGAACTGCTTGCGCTAAGACGTGCGCAGTCGAATGACGTAGAACGTTGAGCCCGTCGGCAGAATCAATCGAGATGAATTCAATGACATCCCCGTCTCGAAGATCACTCCAAAGATCACGAAGCTCGCCATTGATTCGACAAACGATAATTGCCTGCTCTGAAGGTTTGACTCGCTCGGGAAACATTTCCTCCAATACATGAGTTGCTTTCGCATCTAAGGAGACGTCGCGCTTCATTCCATCTGCCGTTATCTGAATACGTTGCGACACCACGGCAGGTTACCAGCGAGCCTTTCTCTTAGGCGTAATGAATTGCAATGAGAATGATCGAGATGATCGTTGCAACAGCGGCGATTGCGTATTTGAGCCATAAAGGAATTCCAACTTTTTCCGACGCTGCAGCCGCAAAAGTTTTTGTCTTAAGAATTGCTCGAGATGCCCAGGCAAACTCCGTTGCCAAAATTCCGAGACCGGCAAGGAGAATTAATAGTCCTGGCCCTGGCGCAAAAAGAAGAATCGTTCCAATTGTGGTAACTAACCCGCCTGTCACTCCGATGAAAAGGCGCCATACAAGCGATCCATATGCGGTGCTACGTAGCTGAGCGATAAACCTTTTCACGCAGTAATTTTACCTTTTCGAACTTTGCGGCGATACGGTAGATTCGCCCTCTCGAAAATCGAGAAATGCGGACGTAGCGCAGTTGGTAGCGCGGAACCTTGCCAAGGTTCAGGTCGCGGGTTCGACCCCCGTCGTCCGCTCTTAGTGCCAGTTAGCAATCAGTACGTTGATTTGGTGGAGTGGCCGAGAGGCGAGGCTCGGGACTGCAAATCCCGCTACACGGGTTCAAATCCCGTCTCCACCTCGATCGTTTTTTACAAATGTATAGTTAGCAGAGACGGACGATTAGCGCAGCGGTAGCGCACTTCCTTGACATGGAAGGGGTCACTGGTTCGATCCCAGTATCGTCCACCAGAAATACCATTCCCAATTCATCCCATCTCTACACTTCCACGTCATGAAGACCTTCGCTTATCCCCCGCCAAGCGACGGGAAACCTTTCCGATTAACAATGGGTCTTCGCGAACTTAATCCCGCTGTCTGGTTTGAAATCGATGGCATTGAAGCCGATTTAATTGAGCGAAAAACTTTGATAGACGTGAAGCGTGAGATTGTTTTCCAGGAACTGCCCGGACATCGGGCTGCAGCGATCGAATTCTCTAATCTCATTTCCGCAAACCTAGATACTTTTCATGGCAAGAGGTTCAGAATCAATCCCGACGGAGATCATCCCTTCATTCAATTGAGTGACGAGATAGCAGAAGATCTCTGTCTCTTAAAAAAGATTGAAGGGCGTTGGATTCTCGTGGCAGCGCTCGTTGTTTTTCCCTCCCGATGGGACTTGCGAGAGAAGATCGGATTGGACATTGATGCAATTCATGGACCGGTCCCTGGATACACAACAGATCTTCAACCTTTGATGTCATACACCTTTGATCGAATCACGGAGACCCGACCGGTCTGGCGAAGAAACTGGTCGCTACATTCGACTCCAGAGTTACACGAGCCCACTTATACGCCTCATAATGCAATGCCGAATCAGTATTGGTGGCGAACAGAGCGTCAAACATTGACTCGACTGCCGCAACAGGACTATCTCCTTTTCACTATCCGAAATCGCGCTGAACCATTGAGCTGGATACTCAACGATCCCGTTGCTAAATCCGCCTTTGCCGAGACTTTGCGATCATTAACTCCCGAGATGGTGGAATACAAAAGAATCGTTCAGGATCGCGACGCGCTTGTTGCTTACCTAACAGATTGATGAGCGGGCGGTAGTTTTTCGACAATGGGAAATTTCCTAGAGCCGATCTTTCTTGGTTTGATCCAAGGTCTCACAGAATTTCTACCTATTTCATCGAGCGCCCATCTGCGCATTGCGGGCGAATTTTTCAACACGCCCGTTGATCCTGGCGCGACCTTTACCGCGATCACTCAAATAGGAACTGAATTGGCAGTTCTTCTTTATTTCAGAAGGGAAATTCTCTCCATTCTCCGGTCTTTGCTCCGGTACGTGACAACGCGCAATCTGGAACCAGATGGACGACTTGGACTCTTGATTATCGTAGGAACCTTGCCCATCGTCATTTTTGGATTCCTAGGTCAGGAGACCATTCGCTCAACTTTTAGATCATTGTGGCTCATCGCAACTGTTTTGATTGTTTTTGGATTAATTCTGGGCGCCGCGGACCGTTTTGGACGAAGCGAGAAAAAGATTGATCAACTCAATGCGCGTGATGCAATTCTTTATGGCCTAGCCCAATCCCTAGCCCTGATACCTGGAGTTTCACGGTCAGGTGCAACGATTGCTATGGGCAGAATCATGGGATACGACCGTGTCACCGCACTTCGTTATTCATTCCTCCTCGCACTCCCCGCAGTTTTCGCCAGCGGATTCTTTGAGTTGTATAAAGCGGTCAATGAAGCAACTCCAACTGGGGGCTACTCGCTCGTCGATACTGGAATCGCCACTGTGGTTGCCTTTGTCGTTGGTTATCTGATGATCGCTTGGTTACTCAAGTTTGTTTCGACAAAGAGTTTTATGCCCTTCGTCGTCTACCGAGTCTTCCTCGGTTCCCTCGTACTATTCCTGCTGTCGCAAGGAATGATCAACGCTTAATTAAGACCGCGCCTTTTGAGCAACGGTTCAATCACAGCATCTCGTCCCCGGAAATTTCGAAACATCTGCATCGAATCTATGGAGCCACCACGGCTGAGAAGTTCATTTCTAAAATGATCACCATTTGCTCGCGTTAACCCACCATTTTCCTTAAACCATTCGACGGCATCAGCATCAAGAACTTCGCTCCAGATATAGCCGTAATAACCCGATGAATATCCGCCCGCGAAAATATGCGAGAAATATGTGGTTCGATAGCGAGTAGGAACTGGGGTGTAATCAAACCCATAGTTGCGAAGCGCTATAGCTTCAAACTCTTCGACCTCGCCAAACTCAGTAGTTGAATCAATTTCATGCCATGCGAGATCGAGAATTGCAGCGGCAAGATAACTTGTCGTTGCGTGACCTTCGTTGAAAGTTTCTGACTTTCGAATGCGATCAATCCACTCCTGCGGTAAAGGCTCTTGCGTTTGGTGATGACGAGCGTAGTTATTTACTACTTCGGGCCAGAGAATCCACATCTCGTTTACTTGGGAAGGGAACTCCACAAAATCACGCTGGACACTCGTTCCCGAAGTTCGAGGGTACGTAACGTTCGATAAAAGTCCATGCAATGCGTGGCCAAATTCGTGGAAGAGAGTGGTCGTCTCGGCCAAGGTCAGTAACGTCACTTCACCGGCAGCAGGCTTGGGAATATTGAGGTTGTTCACAACAACTGGTTTTTGATTGAGAAGCCGGGATTGATTAACTAACGAATTCATCCACGCTCCCCCACGCTTGGATGGTCGGGCGTAGAAATCAGCAATATAAAGACCGAGTTTGGAGCCATCTTCATTGTGAACCTCGAAAACTCGCGCATCATCATGATAGGCCTTGAGATCTACACGTTCAGTAAACGTTAGACCAAAAAGTTTTTCAGCCGCGTAAAAGACGCCATCATGAAGAACTTTCTCCAATTCAAAATATGGTTTAAGAAGAGTTGTATCGAGTTCGTACTTTTCTTTCCGTACTTTTTCCGTGTAGAAATCCCAATCCCAGCTTTCCAAAGTGAAACTCTCGCCCGATTTTTCAATCATCTTCTGGAGGTCTGCGCCTTCGGCACGGGCATTCTTGAGAGCAGCGGGCGCGATTCGGCGCAGCATTTCATGAACGTTTTCTGGCGTCTTTGCGGTCTGTCGCTCCGTCACATGTTCGGCATGGCTTCGCTTTCCGAAAAGTTCGGCGCGACGCGCTCGTAGGCGCGCCATAGTTCGGGCAATTTCTCTGGTGTCATGTGCGTTCCCACGTGCGCCCTTGGAAAGTGAGGCCTTCATGATTCTCTCTCGTAGCTTCCGATTAGTAAGGGATGCGAGGAGAGGGTGCCCGGTGAAATTGACCATGGTAATTACCCACTTACCGATGAGGCCGCGAGATTCTGCCGCAGCCTTGCACGCAGCTATTTGTTGTGGCGAAAGGCCATCAAGATCGGAGATGGAATCAACAGTAATTGCCAAATCATTACTGTCATCAAGAACCCTTTTTGAGAATTGAGTTTCTAATTTTGAGAGCTCCTCATTTATCAACATCAACTCATCGCGCTGGGCTTGGGATAGATGCGCTCCGGCATGACGAAAATCTTTGTAATACAGCTCCAAGAGCCATTCATCCTCCGGTTGAAGATTGAGGGACTCCCTCGATTCGTAAAGCCCAGTTATACGTTCAAATAAAGCGGGGTTGAGTCGTATCCAATCCTCATGAGCGGAGAGTTCTGGCGCAATTTTCTCCTCGATTGAATCTAGGTTTGGATTCGTATCACTTGATGTTTTATTGAAAAATACATTGAGCACTCTCGTTAACGTCTGCCCGCTTCGCTCGAGAGCGACAATTGTATTTTCAAATGTTGGTTGGGTCGAAGAACTAATGATGGCTTCAACTTCTTCCCGCTGCTCCGCAACTCCACGTTGGAATGCCGGGTAGTAGTGATCTTCAGCAAGAGATTCGTACTCGGGAAGCTCATATTCCAATGGGCTTTTATGCAGTAGTGGGGGAACAGAACATGTTGACGCATAGCGCACCTGCGCCCACTAGGGACATTCCGTTTCCGTTAGGTGTAACCGGATCCAATACTTTAGAGATCGCAGACCAGAGAAATGCCCCCGCGGGAGCCAGAAGAAGCGCTGCAAGGAAATAACTGAGTCGAGCACGTGCCGTCACGCTCCAGGCAAAGGCAAGAAAAATCAAGGCATTTACTGCAGCATCTTCTAGAAAATCTAATGAGTCCGAGAAAAGCGCCACCGAATTAAATTGGTGCGCAAAATAGAATTCAACTCCGAAATAGATTAAATTCAGAACTCCCACTATAACAACGGTTCGTCTCAGTGTCATCGACGTGAACCCACAACTTTTTCGATGAACTGAACTGAGTTCGCAAAAATGGTTTCGGCATCGAAATCTAAAGTCGCAACGTGGTAACTGTTTGCCAATTCGATGCGCACTTTATCTGCGCTACCAATTTCATCCATGATGATCTCTGAATTAGATGCTTTGAGTACGTGGTCATCAATGCTATGAAATAGGAGCAGTGGCACTTCAATACTTGGAAGTGACTTTCGAGTTATTTTGAGGAATTTGTGCAATTCAGCAACGCCTTTCGTAGGTAAAGCGTCATAGCCCCACTCGGTGACACCGGGCTTCTTAATGTCATCGCCAACGCTAGGTCGTTTTGCGACGAGGTGCTTGATCAAACCTACAAAATTTATTGCGAGGTCAGGAATATGAATCATCGGATTAACTAGCACTATTCCAGAAATTTTCTCTCTTAACTTCGCACGCGCTGCTACATGAAGGGTGTTACCGCCTCCCATGGAGAGTCCAAAGACAAAGACATAGTCACATTCCTCTGCGAGAAGTGAGAGTTCGGATTCAGCCTTTGCTGGCCATTGGGGCCACTTCACTTTGTTGAGATCCTGCCATCGAGTTCCATGACCCGGTATCAAAGGAACCCGAACGGTAAAACCACGATCGTTGAGAAAGTGTGCCCACGGACGCATCGATGCAGGCGAACCTGTGAAGCCATGAAGTAGTAGCACTCCGATTTTCTTATGCGAACCATGTCCGGGACCATAAAAATCTTGAAGATACCCAGCGGGAGCGCCTTCGACAGCCATAAGCGCACATTAGGGCCAATTCCAAGTGATGTCACCGATCTCTCGTACTTTCTACCAGTGGATCGTGATCACGCCTGGCAACCAAGTTTCGATGATGTAGATCGAAATCTCATCGATACCACATTTGTTGTTGTTGATCTCGAGACAACAGGTGGTTCACATGTCAACGATGCAATCACTGAAATTGGCGCAGTCAAAATTAGAGGCGGAGTCGTTATTGGAGAGTTTCAAACTCTGATCAATCCCCAAATCCCCATCCCTGCATTTATCACTGTATTGACCGGCATCACTGATGCGATGGTCATTACCGCACCGCCGATTGGTGAAGCGCTCTTCTCCTTCTTTGAATTCGTTGGTTCACCAGAAGAATCTGTTCTTGTTGCACACAATGCGCCTTTCGATATTGGATTCTTAAAAGCCGGCGCTCGGAAATTTCAGATTACCTGGCCAGGATATTCGGTCCTTGATACCGTCAAACTGGCCCGTAACTTGCTCAATCGAGATGAGGTAATTAACTTCAAGTTGGCGAGTCTCTCTGAGTTCTTTCACTCAAAGACAGATCCTTCACACCGCGCTCTTTCAGATGCACGCGCAACTGTCGATGTATTTCATGGATTGCTTGAGCGTGCCGGTTCGTATGGTCTTTCATCGCTTGAAGATCTACGCTCTTTCACACACCGCTTAACTCAGGCCCAAATTTCCAAGCGACCTCTGGCTGAGGGTCTACCTACATCGCCCGGCGTCTATATCTTTCGCGGTATTCAAAACGAAGCTCTGTATATCGGAACGACGCGAAATCTTAGAGCGAGAGTTCGCACCTACTTCACTTCCTCTGAAACGCGAAGCCGGGTCCTTGAGATGATTGGACTAGCCCATCGAATTGACGTCATTCCAACTCCGACAATTATCGAAGCTGAAATTCGAGAGATTCGACTCATTGCCGAGAAGCAACCTCGATTCAACCGCAGATCCAAATTTCAGGAAAAAGCCGTCTGGGTGAAAATTACAGATGATGCTTTTCCGAGACTTACATCAGTGCGTGGCCATACATCTCTTGATGATGAGATTGGATGGTGCGGCCCATTCAATGGCCGTGATGCGGCAGCCTTAGCTATTGAGGCTTTGTATGAGATATCGATGATTCGTCAATGCACCCCAAGGATTACGTTGCGATCAATGAAGAGCGCAAGCCCATGCGCGCTCTTTGATATGAAAAGGTGTAACGCCCCATGTATTGGCAATCAATCCGTGGACTCCTATCAAACCGAAGTCTCCCTAGTGAAAAGCGTCATGATGGATGACGCGACTCCTCTTCTGACCGCTGCACAGGATCGAATGTCGGAACTTGCGCTTCATGAACGTTTCGAAGAAGCAACAGACGAAGCACTACTGAGATACCTGGAAGATCCGAATATTCGATTGGTCCATCTTGATGGCCAATGGACTTTGCCAATGCGAAGTGGAGCGGCGCTACGGGAGAGGCTTGTGAGCGCTCGCAAGAAAGGCGAGCAATCTCGCTACAAAGATCGATTCGCTAATTCGTTAGAAAGTTCTGACCAGCGGTCAAGAAGTTGAAGAGCGGCTCCGCTATCTACCGCACTCTTTGCCCACGTATAACCATTTGCAAATTGTTCTGAGATACCCAAATCAAAGTCGCCTCGGAATGCGGCGATTGCTGCTCCGGCATTGATAAGGATTGCCTCGCGATCTGCGCCCTCTCGTCCCGCAAAAACGCTTCGGATTCGAGCGGCATTTTCTTGCGCGTCCCCGCCGCGAAGTTCCTCAAGTGAATAATGTGGAATTCCAAGTTCATTGAGATCGAGAGTCTCTCCCTTAATCTTTCCTCGCGATATCTGTTGCACAGTAGTTGGTCCGGAGATGGATATTTCATCAAGGCCTTCATTACCCCTGAAAACAAATCCCTCACACTCCCGACGCGAGAGCACTCCAGAAACGATGTGCAGAAATTCGGCACGGGCAACACCGATCGCAACCGCTTTAGGCTTCGCGGGATTTGCCAGTGGCCCCAAGATGTTGAAAATAGTGGGTTGCCCGAGCGCTTTCCGCGCAGGAGCTGCAAACCTCATCGCCGGATGAAAATTTGGTGCGAAAGCAAAGCCAATCCCAATTTTACGGACGCACTCCGCAACGTCGTCAGCTTTTAAAGTGATATTAATTCCCAAGGCTTCCAGCACATCAGCCGAACCAGATTTTGAAGTAGCCGAACGATTTCCATGTTTGATTACCCGCGCCCCAGCTGCAGTTGTCACCATCGCTGCCGCCGTCGAAATGTTTATCGTGTTGAAACCATCACCGCCCGTTCCGACACAATCGACGGCACGATCCGCGATGGAGATTGGCAAACAATGTTGGTACATGACATCGATCAGTGCCAAGACTTCGGTTTCACTCTCGCCGATTGATTTCAATCCAAGAAGAAATTGTTTGATCTCATCCTCGCTTGCAAGACCATCCAGAATTTGATTCATGGCCCAACGAATTCCTTCTTCAGGTATTCGTTCTTTCGATTGATAGTGGCGCTCTAGTTCGCTCCACATCGGCGTTAGGCGGACACTCTTCGCTTCAGCAATTCGCCGGTCTTCTTCGCGATGGCGAATGGATCGATGGGATGAGCGACGACGGCATCTGCTCTCGACCAGCCAGCCAACCAGGCATCTTGCTCACGCGCAACGATGAGGAGAATCGGCGCGCAGTTAAAAACTTCATCTTTGAGCTGTCGGGCAACGCCCATGCCCCCTTCCGGGGTGGCCTCACCGTCCAAAATAAATAGATCGAAGGCCGACTTGGCATCCACTTTCATTCGTAGAGCATCCGCAGTGGCAAACTCAGTAATCGTGTGTTCTGCCAACTCTGGTGAAATCTGCCGACCTAACGCTGAAATAACGCTCTTTCGCACTGAGGCATCATCGGAATAGAGAGCAATTTTCAATGTTGTCATGACTTGCGAAGTCTAGACGACCCCGGGTGACGAGTCTCACCGACCAATCAAGGTGGCAAGGTTATGGAATGGGCGATTTTTACTCCTTTTCGGGAATAATCACCTCTATGTCCAGCACTGTGGCCCAACCGGCCCGGCTCAACCGCCCCAACATTGTTGCGGTAGGAACCATCGTTTGGCTCTCCAGTGAGTTGATGTTTTTCGCAGCGCTTTTTGCAATGTATTTCACCACTCGCGCCGTGCAGGGTCCGAAAGTTTGGGCCGAATCTGTCGAACTCTTGAATATCCCGTTTTCGGCAATCAACACCACCGTTCTTGTTCTCTCCTCAGTCACCTGCCAATTTGGTGTTTTCGCCGCGGAACGTTTCCAAAACGCGCGAACCGGTTCACTTTGGCAAGTTTCACGATGGGGAATGCGCGAATGGTTCGCACTGACGTTTGCCATGGGAGCGTTCTTTATCGGCGGGCAGGTATATGAGTACGCAGAACTCGTTGTAGAAGGATTAACTATTTCCTCTGCTCCGTATGGTTCAGTTTTCTATTTAGCGACAGGGTTCCACGGACTTCACGTCACCGGTGGCCTCATCGCATTTCTCATAGTCATGATCCGAGTTTCTAAGGCGCGACGCTTCGGTCATTCGCAAGCGACTACCGCAATCGTTGTCTCTTACTACTGGCATTTTGTTGACATCGTCTGGATCGCCCTCTTCTCTGCGATCTACTTGGTGCAATAGGAAAGTATCGGGGAACATGGCGCGGATATCGAGATACAGACGACATCGATTGGCTGGCCCTGTTCTCCTTCTTATTGCGCTATCCACAGTCGGCGCTGGTTTTTCCATGGCGAGAGCTGAGACAACAAAAGTTGTTGCTGCACAATCAGATAAAGCAACACTTATTGCTGAAGGCAAGGAGATATTTGCTCGGGGATGTTCCTCCTGTCACGGACTGAATGCTGAGGGCGCTGGTATTGCTCCATCGCTGATCGGGGTTGGCGCCGCTTCCGTTGATTTTCAAGTTGCAACTGGTCGTATGCCGATGGCTGACATGAGCCAACAAGCGATGAGAAAGCGTCCGGTCTATAACGAACGTGAAATTGCAGCGTTAGCAGCCTATGTTGCTTCACTTGCACCTGGCCCTGCTGCAGTGACAAATGAGGAACTCGCGTGGGAACGCGATGGAAATACTGCACAAGGTGGCGAGCTTTTCCGTAATAACTGCGCGATGTGTCATAACTTCGCAGCACAAGGTGGCGCACTTACTGCCGGTAAATACGCACCAACTCTCATGGGAGTTGAACCGCGCCATATTTATGAAGCGATGTTGACTGGTCCACAAGCTATGCCAGTTTTCTCAGATAAAGTGCTAACACCGCAAGAGAAACTCTCCATCATTAAATGGATCAAGCACGCAGAAGAAGAACCAGCCATCGGCGGCGCCGCGCTAGGTCGTGTAGGTCCGGTCACTGAGGGCTTATTAGCGTGGGTTCTCGGGCTCGGAATATTTATTGGTATTGCAGTCTGGCTTACAACGAAGGCTCGATAATGTCTAAAGAATTAACTCCCATCGCAGATCCTGGATTGCCGGAACATCAACACCGCAAGACTGATGTTGATCCGCGCGCTGCAAAGAAAGCTGAGCGGCAAGTTGCAATTCTCTTCTCATTGTCAGCCCTGGGAACGGTCCTGTTTGTATACGCCTACGTCGGTATTGATCAAGATCTACTTATTTTCTTGCCGATTCTTGGAAATACCAATGCTCATCAACTCTTCCTCGGCCTAGGCCTTGCGATGGCGCTCTTCTTCATCGGAATGGGAGCAGTTCATTGGGCAAAGACTCTGATGCCAGATCATGAAGTTGTTGATTATCGAAAAGAACAACGTTCGACCGATGAAGATCGCGCGGCTTTCGTTGAGGCGGCAAAAGAAGGCGCTGCCGCTGCAGGAATTGGTCGCAGACCCGTCATTAAAAGGACTCTCGGACTCGCGCTAGGACTTGTGGGTATCTCTCCAATCTTGCTTTTGAGAGATCTTGGTCCCTTACCGGAAGATGAATTAGAGAAGACGAATTGGGCTGCAGGAGTTCGCCTCGTTACAGATCCAGGCGATCGTCCTATCAAACCCTCCGATTTAGAAGTCGGCGGCGTGGCCCAAGTGCAACCCGCATTTCCAGCCGGAAAGAAACGAAAACTTGAAGATATTGCCAAAGATTCAGTTCTCTTAATTCGCGTCAGGCCGGAGGAATTCAATTTGGATCCAGAGCGTCTCTCGTGGACGCATGAAGGAATTATTGCCTTCTCAAAAATATGTTCTCACATGGGTTGTGCGGTGGCTCTCTACGAACAGACCACCAAGCATTTGCTCTGTCCGTGTCATCAATCAACCTTTGATGTTACTCGCGCTGCGAAAGTTATCTTTGGACCGGCCGCGCGTCCTCTGCCACAATTACAGATCGGCGTTGATAACGAGGGGTATCTCATCGCAAAGGCGCCTTTCAATGAAGCAGTTGGACCAAGTTTCTGGGAGCGTGATTCAGCATGAGTGCACGTGAACGTGTTGCAGGAACTGTCGCGAATTATGTTGATGAGCGAACTGGTGCGGCGAAATGGCTTAAGAAGAACCTGAAGAAAGTCTTCCCAGATCATTGGTCTTTCATGTTGGGCGAAGTGGTTCTCTATTCATTCATTATTTTGCTTCTCTCCGGAACATTTCTCACTTTCTGGTTTGACCCGTCAATGCGCGAAGTGGAGTATGAAGGTTCATACGAACCGCTTGAAGGCTTAAAGATGTCAGCCGCTTACGCATCGACTCTCCACATTTCATTTGATGTTCGTGGTGGTTTGTTGATGCGACAGATTCATCACTGGGCCGCACTTATTTTTATGGCGGCGATGGTCGCCCACTTACTTCGAGTCTTCTTCACCGGAGCGTTCCGAAAGCCGCGCGAGATGAACTGGGTTATCGGAGTCGGACTGCTCACCTTGGGCATTGTTGAAGGATTTCTTGGCTATTCACTTCCTGACGATCTTCTCTCCGGAACTGGAATACGAATCGCTGAAGCGATTATTCAAGCTGTCCCAGTGGTGGGTTCATATCTTGCCTACTTCGTCTTTGGCGGAGCGTTTCCCGGCGAGGTATTTATTCCGCGCATCTATACAGTCCACGTTCTTTTGATTCCAGGAATCTTTTTGGCTCTCATCACCGCTCACTTGATGTTGGTCTGGTACCAGAAACACACTCAATATCCAGGTCCAGGTCGTACCGAGAAAAATGTTGTTGGATATCCGCTCCTTCCTGTTTATATGGCGAAGGCAGGCGGTTTCTTCTTCATCGTCTTCGGAGTAACAGCATTCCTTGGCGCCGTTGCCTCTATTAACCCGGTTTGGTTATTCGGACCATATACACCGGGGCAGATTTCGGCCGGATCGCAACCGGATTGGTACATGGGCTGGCTCGATGGTCTTGTTCGTATGGCGCCACCGCTAGAAACTCACGCTTTCGGTCACACCATTTCATGGAACATTCTTATTCCAGGCCTAATCATCCCCGGAATTATTTTCACTGGAATGGCGCTCTACCCGTTTATTGAAAGCTGGATGACGGGAGACAAACGGGAACATCATCTCCTTGATCGCCCTCGCAACAATCCAAATCGCACCGCTCTCGGCGCGATGTCCCTTACATTCATGCTCGTCGCCCTCATTAATGGTGGAAATGATTTGATTGCTACTCACTTTGATTTATCAATTAACCAAATCATGTGGGGAACTCGTATCGGCATCATTGTTTTGCCGCCACTTGTCTTTGTCATCACCAAGAGAATTTGTTTATCGCTTCAACGCGCTGATCGTGACCTAGTCCTCCATGGACGCGAAACTGGTCGACTCGTCATGTTGCCGCATGGTGAATTTATTGAAGTCCACGAACCTCTCACGCCAGAGCGAGCATATTTACTGACGCAGCACGAACAGTTACCTGCACTTGCAGTTCCAGAAACTGATGAGATGGGCGTTGCAAATCCTCAAGGCGCGAGAGGCAAGTTACGCGCACGACTCTCCCGTGCCAGCCAAGAGCAGATTCCAAAACCGTCTGTTGATGAAATCCGTGAACTAGAAAGCGGACATCACTAACGCTGTGCGGACTTTTCTTCAGTAATCTTCTTCAGGCGTACTAGCGTTTTTGCGGTAGCGATTTCTGCATAACCATAAGATTTTCGAAGCTTGAGCCACCACTTCAGATGCGACGGACGGGCATCGAAAGTCTCCACTACCAAAGTTTGATCAGGAGTAATCGATGTGAGTTCGTAGCGCCAGACCCATCTCCCCAAGTGGCGCCAAGCAATTTTCTTCTCCTCTTCAAACTCCACGACAGTATTGGTGATTCGATAAGAGATGCCAACCTTCATATTCATTCCGAATTTGGCACCCAACGAGAGACGCTCTGGCCCAAAGTGAAGTGATTTCACGGTATGGGAACCGTCAATGAGAGAGTGCTGACGTGGATTAGCGAGAAGATTGAAGATATCGCCCGCCGGTGCATTGATAATGAGCGAAGCGCCCTTCACTTGTGGGTTTCCCGTTGTGAGAATTTCAGCTCGAACGGACATTCACGAATCTTTCTCTTAGTGATGTGAGGACGAAGAAGGACGCTCGTACTCGAGCACAAAACCCAAGACCGAGACCAAAAGTGCACCAACAGCAATTAGCGTAAGCCACCACCCAATGATTAATCCGACTCCCGCCGCTGTAGCTGATAGCGCAACCGGAAGTGGCCACCATGAATGAGGACTAAAGAAACCAAGTTCACCCGCGCCATCAGCAATCTCTGCCTGGAGATTATCTTCTGGAAGGACCCCACCGGTTCGACGATTAATAAACCAGAAGTAATACCCGATGATCAAAGCCAATCCCGCGCTCAGGGCAAGTGCCACAATTCCAACTGGTTCTTGTGCGAAATAGGCGTAAACGCCAGTGACGATTGCGTAAAAAATGAAGAGGAAGATAAAGAGACGGTAGCCAAATTTCATCAGTGAGATTCAGCTTTCTGCGCAAACTGCGGATGATGTAGATCAAAGGCTGGGCGTTCGGAACGAATCTGTGGCATCGAATAGAAGTTATGACGAGGTGGTGGGCAACTCGTAGCCCACTCGAGGGAAGCGCCATAACCCCATGGATCATCCACTTCAACTTTCGGAGATTTCCGAGTAATCCATACGTTTATTGCGAAAGGAATCATCGAGATGGCCAGGAGCGTCGAACCAACCGTGGAAACCATATTCATAAATGTGAAACCATCAGTTGCCAAGTAATCAGCGTAACGGCGTGGAAAACCTTTGATTCCTAACCAATGTTGAATGAGGAAGGTGGTGTGGAATCCGATAAAGAGCGTCCAGAAATGGATTTTGCCCAAAGTTTCATTGAGCATCTTTCCGGTCATCTTGGGCCACCAGAAATAGAACCCGCCAAACATCGCAAATACCACGGTCCCAAAGAGAACGTAGTGGAAATGTGCAACGACAAAGTACGAAGCCGAAACAGCGAAATCCAGCGGTGGGCTCGCCAAAATCACGCCGGTCAGTCCACCAAGCAAGAATGTAACTAAGAAACCAATAACCCAAATCATCGGTGTCTCAAAGGTGATGGAACCTCGCCACATCGTTCCAATCCAATTGAAGAATTTCACGCCAGTTGGAACCGCGATCAGAAAGGTCATAAACGAAAAGAACGGAAGTAGGACTTGTCCTGAGGCATACATATGGTGGGCCCAAACAGCAACCGATAAAGCGGCGATTGCGATTGTTGCTGCAATTAGCCCTTTATAACCGAAGACAGGCTTGCGGCTAAAGACGGGAAGAATCTCTGTTGCAATTCCAAAGAATGGAAGTGCCAAAATATAAACCTCGGGATGGCCAAAGAACCAGAAAAGATGCTGCCATAACATTGCGCCACCATTTGCAGGTTCAAATACTTGTGCGCCAAATAAACGATCGGCCTCTAATCCCAGTAGCGCCGCAGCAAGAGGTGGGAAGGCGATGAGAACAAGTATTGAAGTAAGGAGTACGTTCCACGAGAAGATCGACATTCGGAACATCGTCATTCCCGGTGCGCGCATGGTGAAAATCGTGGTCACAAAGTTCACGCCGCCAAGGATGGTGCCAAGTCCACCAATAGCTAATCCAACTATCCAGAGATCTGCGCCAATGCCTGGTGAATAAACGTCATTTGATAATGGCGCATACGCGGTCCAACCAAACGATGCCGCTCCACCGGGAGTCAGGAATCCTGTAAAGGCCATAATCCCGCCAAAGAGATATAGCCAGTACGAAAGCATGTTCATTCGTGGGAAGGCAACGTCCGCGGCACCAATTTGCAACGGCATGATCACATTCGCAAATCCAACAAAAAGTGGCGTTGCAAACATCAGCAGCATGATGGTTCCGTGCATTGTGAAAACTTGGTTGTACTGCTCTGCGCTCAAAAATTGCAATCCAGGTCGCGTGAGTTCTGCTCGAATTGCTAGTGCGAGTAAGCCAGCGATGAGAAACCAGGCAAATGATGTAATGAGGTAGAGGTAGCCAATCGTCTTATGGTCTGTTGTCGTCAACCACTTGACGATGAGGCGGCCTTTACTTAGAGGTTTTTTTGATGGCGGAAGAAAATCTTGGGTTGGCCTTGTGGCATATGTGGTCATGACGAAGCGCCCGCTTTCAATTTCTCGATGTATGCATCGTATTCGGCCGGAGTAACTACTTTGACGGTGAAGAGCATCTGTGAATGTTGCCGGCCGCAAAGAATGTTGCAACGTCCTGGGTACTCTCCCAATTTCTCCGCGGTGAATTCCAGTTGATTTTCAACGCCAGGCAAGTTTTGGATTTGGATCATAAATGCAGGTATCCAAAATCCATGAACAACATCTGATGCTGTGATCTTGAATCGGACTTTCTCTCCTTGCGGAAGATAGAGAACCGGACGTTGGGCCGGTGTTCCAGTAACGGTTGCCTTCTCCCCCGCCTCTTTGTAGGTGAATTGCCACGACCATTGAATCGCATTAACTGTGATGTCGTGAATATCGGTGACCGATGCTGGAGTTTTGGCAACAATCTTGCTCTCAGCCTTCACCGTGTAGCCGAAAAGCACTGCGATGATGATGAATGGAATGACTGTGTATGCGATTTCTGTCGGTATGTTGTACTGGGTCTGTTTAGGAAACTCTTCATTCTTCTTTCTGTGAAATACCGCTGGCCAAAGAATGAGGACGAGAGTCAGCGCGCCTACGATCGCGGCCGCAAGCCACGCACCTTGCCAGAGTCCGAAAGCGTGTTTATTTACGCTGGAAACATCGCCCTGGAAACCAACACCGCTCAACTCTTCAGAGGAGCAGCCTGCAAGCAATGGAAGAAGCGACGCTGTCGCGAGTCCACACAATCGCTTTACCGCACGCACGCACCAAGGATAGTCGTCGCTCGCGTGGGCACTTAGAGGTGAGGTACCGTTCCAAGGGTGTCGCCCATCACAACAGAGTCTCGGGACTATCGAAGCGAAGAACCGTTACATCCCAAGGCGCAGGAACTTCTCAGTGAGTATTTCGCTGAGGGCTGGGTTGACCCTTCGAAGATGCATCATCAATCCCGACGCCTTGCAATCCTTTTCAATCAAGCGCGAGATGAGATAGCGGCAAACCTTGGAGTTTTCCCCGACGAAGTGGAATTTGTGGGCGAACTCGGTTTTGGTTTTTGGAGCGCGATTGCCGGTGTTCTTCAGAATTCACCGTCGAGATTCATTCACAGCACGATTGATCGTCAAGTCATTCATGCTTTTGCGCGAACGTTGAAGAGTTCAGAGAAGATCGTGGAGCTGGCGCCGGACCAGAATGGAAGAATTGATTTCAATAGATCTGAGCCGGATGTTTCTGATTTCCTTGTGTGGCAAGGAGTTAATCGAGAGGTTGGCGTCGCTCAAGATCCGCTCGATGCAAAATTCAATCCCATTCTCTTTGCCGATATGACGGCGGCCACCCCATTCAATCCCCTCCCGCCCAAGTGGGATCTCGCACTCTTTGATCCGAGGAGTTTCCGTGGCCCGTCTGGGATTTCCATCCTTACTATTTCGCGGAAAGGTCGTTGGACTTCTCCTTTGCCGCCGATGGATAAACGTCGGGTCTTTGGAAGTTTTTCGATTCCTCTCGCACTTGCTACAGCGGTGTCGCTCAATGAAGCGGTGAAGGCACAAGATCATGACCGAGGGAAGATTGCCGAACTGAATCAATTCATCAGGAAAGAACTTCGCGATGCAATAACCGGTCTGCACATGACCGACCCGAATTCAAAGGACGATCCGCGTTACGTCGCCATCGGAATTCAGGGCGTCGTTGCAGAAAAACTCTTGCAGCGAATGGAGAATTTTGGTTTTCTGATTGATGCGGGTTCAGCATGTGGCGCAGGAGCGCTCTCTCCTTCACATGTTCTTGATGCATTAGGTTGGGGAAATCTGGCACACGTGAGATTGACGCTCAAGGCGAATCAGAGCCAAGAAGATGTTAAGAACGTTGTTACCGCTTTAAGCCAAGCGGTGAGTGCGGAACGCTAAAAAAGCAATACTCGTTGCTTAGTTAAAGGAATCTCCACAAGCACAAGATCCTTTAGCGTTGGGGTTATCGATCGTGAAACCTTGTTTCTCTATAGTGTCCACGAAATCAATGGTTGCGCCCATGAGGTAGGGAGTACTCATCTTGTCTGTGACAACTTTTACTGTGCCAAAAGTGACTACCGAGTCGCCATCGAGGGAACGATCATCAAAATAAAGTTGGTAACGAAGGCCAGAACAGCCGCCAGGTTGAACTGCGACTCGAAGACTGAGGTCGTCGCGACCTTCCTGAGCAAGAAGTGCAGCAACTTTGGTGGCTGCGCCATCAGTGAGTGCGATGCTCGTAGTCTGGGTATCAGATGACATTCGTATCTCCGTTTTCAACTGTTGTGCTCCGTAGTCTATCCCTTCGCGCTGCTTTCCTCTCTTCAGCGGAGCCTTCCGCGCTTTTTTAAGAGATAATCAACGTATGTCCGGTTCGCTCTCTGACCTTCTTCTTCTTGGACGAGAGAGAGACCTGTCCAGTGAACGTGGTGTTTCTTGCACCGGTGAACTTCCGCCAGCCAGCGATCCCAATCTCGTTAATCGCGCACGTCTTGCAAGAGCCACCCTTGGAAATCGGGCAATGATCTTGGGACATCACTATCAACGTGACGAGGTGATTGAGTTTGCCGATATCACGGGAGATTCCTTTAAATTAGCGCAAGCTGCTGCAGAGAATCGCGACGCCGAATTTATTTTCTTCTGCGGGGTTCACTTCATGGCCGAAAGCGCTGACATTCTCACAAGTGCAGATCAGAAATAATGTTGAAGAAGTTCGTAAGCGCATCCCTCAAGTGAATGTTCTCGTCCACCCCGAATGTCAACACGATGTCGTTAAAGCAGCAGACCATGTCGGTAGCACGGAAGGCATTATCAAGACGGTGACGGCCGCCCCTGCCGGAAGTGCATGGGCTATTGGAACCGAACTCAATTTAGTAAAGCGCCTAGCCGCTGCAAACCCAGATAAGACCGTTGTCTTCCTTGATAAGACTGTCTGCTATTGCTCCACAATGAATCGGATTGATCTTCCACATCTTCTCTGGTCAATGGAGTCACTCGTTGCCGGCAGATTGGTAAACCAGATCAAGGTTGATGAGAGAACAGCGAATTTTGCTCGACTTGCGCTGGAAAGAATGCTCGCCCTACCGTAGCGATATGGCCGAGAAAAAGAACCGTCCGACCCCAAAGCGGCGTGATGTCGAAAAGATGAAGTCGACTCCCCGATTAGCTCCCGCAGCTACAAAAGAGGCGAAGAAGCTTCAAAAACAACAAGCGAGAGTACTTCGCGCGCGACAACGAGATGCGTATCTGCGTGGCGAGGAAGGCGCACTACCTCCGCGTGATCGTGGACCAGTGCGACGTTTCGTCCGCAACTATGTTGATTCACGCAGAACGGTTGGTGAATTCTTCTTGCCAGTCATTATCTTGGTTCTTTTTATGACAGTGATGCCGATTATGGAGATTCGTATCGCTTCAATCTTCTTGATGTACGGAGTCCTCATCATCTCCGTTATTGACGGGATATTTATTGGCCGCAAAGTGAAGCGCGAAGTGAAGAATCGTTTTCCAGATGCGGAAACTAAAGGAATCGCGATGTACGCCTGGCTTCGTTCAACGCAGATGCGACGACTACGGGCACCTCTTCCACACGTCAAGCGCGGGGAGAAAATTTAAGCGCGCGGATTCGGACTTTTAGTCTTGGAAGGATCTCGCTCGGGCAAGTTACCAAGTGCTGCATCGATATCACGCATCGTTTCTGCCGACAATTTCACACCACTTGCTTTCGCATTTTCGCGAATCTGGGAAGGTTTTGTCGCGCCAACAATTGCGCTCGATACGTTGGGATTTTGCAGAACCCACGCAATAGCAAGTTGAGCCATCGTTAATCCCTCACGTTTTGCCACCGGTTCAAGTTTTTGAACCGCAGAGAGAACTTCTTCTCGAAGCCATCCTGAAATCATGTTTGCGCCACCTTTCTTATCGGTAGCGCGCGTTCCTTTCGGGGGCTTCTTGCCTGGGAGATATTTCCCGGAGAGAACTCCCTGGGCGATAGGTGACCAGACAATATGTCCAATACCTTCAGCGCGACATAGAGGATCGACTTCACTTTCAATAACGCGCCACAACGCCGAGTATTGAGGCTGGCTTGAAACAAAACGGTTATAGCCACGAGCATCTTGGATTTTCAACGCATCTGAAATCTGCGACGCGTTCCATTCTGAAAAACCGATGTACATGACTTTTCCTTGACGAATCAAGTCATCAAATGCGCTAAGGCTCTCTTCAAGCGGGGTTTCATAATCAAAACGATGAAATTGATAGAGATCGATATGGTCAGTCTGGAGTCTTTTCAAAGAACCGTGAACCGCCTCCATAATGTGTTTTCTAGAAAGGCCGCGGTCATTTTTGCCTTCACCGATTGGCCAATACACTTTCGTAAACAATTCATACGATTCGCGCTTTATCCCTTTCAACGCTTTACCGAGAACTGTTTCGGCTCTCGTTCGTGCATAAACATCGGCGGTATCAAATGAAGTTATGCCTTCGTCAAATGCCGCGCGTACGCATTTAACGGCGGCGTCCTGCTCAACTTGGGATCCGTGGGTGATCCAGTTTCCGTAGGTAATCTCACTTACGTACATGCCAGATCGGCCGAGTCGTCTATATTCCATAGCGGCGAGCGTAGTGCCTCCTTGCGAAATACTCATTCCGATGGTTTATTTCGCCTACAACTCAATAGCGGCAGTGACTGGGGAAGTCGGTGAAAATCCGACGCTGACCCGCAACCGTGAACATCTATTGATGTAAGTCGGATTACCACCACCGCCGCGTACCAACCACCCGTCGAGGTTTGCGGGGCGGAGATTTTTTTCGCCGTCGTGAACCCTTTTTCGAAAGGTTCACATGAAAGTCAATCGTCTTATCTCGCTTTTTTCTCTCTCACTTCTTATATCGTCACTCTTCACTTCGCTCTTTACAGGTCGCGGGCAAGATTCGCGTCGGACTCGTCGTTGACTTCGGTGGCGCTGAAATAGCTCCCGAAGGAGAAACTCCCAAAGAGTTCTTCTCTGATTGCGTCGTCGTAGCGGAAGGTTCCACCGGTCTCGATGTCCTATCAAGCGCACTTGAAGTGCGTTCAGATAAGTCGGGTTTGATTTGCGGGATTGCTGGATATCCCGCACAAGAATGTGGCGTCGAAATAACGATGCCTTCTGTTAATGCCTCCCCTATCGCTGCATCAGCAACGAATGAAAGCCCCATGAAATCATCTAATTCATTGGCTCTTGGTGCATTAGCGTTCATTGCACTTGTGGTCGCAATTGTCGCGCTACGACGTCGTTCAAAGTAACGCGGAAGATCGAAGCAACAAGATGAAGAAGACCCATAGTCACGATTGGCATCCCCTTTTCTGGTGGCTATGGGCGTGTGCAGGTTCGGTAATGCTCCTTCGGAACTCGCGCGCAGACTCGTCCTGGATTATTGCGCTCTCTTTCTCCATCATTCTCGCCGCGATTACCTTAACTCGACAGTTTCCTCTCTCAAGCAGCTCTCGTCGATTACTCCGACTTGGCTACATCATCGCCTTGGTCGCAACAGGTTTTCGAATGATCATTGCGATAACACTCGGAGTTCCTATGCCAGGAAGGGTACTTTTTCAGTTACCGCAAATAGATCTGCCAAATTTTCTCGTCGGCATCACGATTGGCGGGCCAGTGACGAGCCAACGACTCGCGGGAGCGATGAGCGAATCCTTAGTTTTCGCTGGAATAGTAATTCTTTTTGCCACGGCCAATGCACTTACTACGCCTCATCGCCTACTTCGAGTGCTGCCGTCACGGCTTCACGGCATTGGCTTGGCAACAAGTATCGCCACATCCGTTGCACCGCAAAGTGCTGAGAGTTTCACCCGCGTCCGGCAGGCACATCGTCTTCGAGGTCGTCAACTCAATAGCTGGAATTCAATTGGACGTGTTGCAGTGCCTGTATTAGAGGAGTCTCTCGAGAGATCCATCGACCTGGCAGTTGCTCTGGAATCACGTGGGTACGGTTATTTCCAATCGCCTTCGAGATATCGCCCCGAGAAGTGGAAGCGCGAAGAACTGCTGCTTCTATCTTCTTTTGCCGCCCTTGTGATAGTTAGCGTTCCATCTGGGTCTACATCGCTTGTGTTTTCACTCTTCGCATTCTTCTTTCTCTTCGCCCCGGGGCTTTTCGCATGATTGATTTCAAAGAGGTTTCACTTATCTACCCGGGTTCAGAGCGAACCGTTTTTGATCGAGTTTCATTTTCTGTTGATGAAGGCGAGATGGTTCTTGTCATTGGACATACAGGTGCAGGGAAAAGCAGCATCCTCAAACTTATTAACGGCATCGTCCCCCATCACACTCACGGAATCCTTAATGGAGATATCTGCGTTGACGGTCGATCGACAAAGGATCACAAACCTGGGGCACTCTCCGACCTCATTGGGGTGGTTTCGCAGAATCCTCTCCATGGCTTTGTCTGCGACATCGTCGAAGATGAAATTGCATTCTCGATGGAGACCCGTGGTTTTACCCCCGATGTGATGCGAAAGAGGATGGAGGAAGTACTTGATCTGCTCTCACTCTCTGAACTTCGTCGCCGCGATATTCGAACCTTGAGTGGCGGTGAGCAACAGCGAGTAGCAATCGCTTCAGCACTCGTAACTCAGCCACGAGTCCTTCTTCTTGATGAACCAACAAGTGCACTTGACCCGATAGCGGCAGAAGAAGTTTTGGCGATTCTCAATCGCCTCGTTGATGATCTTGGACTTACGGTGGTCTTGGCAGAGCACAAATTGGAGCGAGTTATCTCGTTTGTCGATCGCATACTTTTGATCGGTGATTCGGGTGACGTCGCATTCGATAACACTCGCGCAATTCTCTCGTACTCCCCTATCGCTCCGCCGCTCGTCGAATTAGCTCGAGTGGTGGGCGCCGATGAGATACCACTGAGTGTTCGTGAGTTTCGAAAGAACTCTTTTGATATTGGAGTGATGGAACCTCGCAAGGCTTCGTCGAATCCCTCCGTAATAGCCTCTTTGCAGGACGTCACTGTTATTTACGATGGCTTTAACAAGGTTTCTGCGCTTCGCAACCTCTCTTTGAAAGTACATGAAGGCGAAATTGTGGCGATCATGGGGCGAAATGGCGCTGGAAAGTCGACACTTCTCAAATCATTCCTTGGTCTATCGCCTGTTATCTCTGGAGATATTCGCATCAAGGATGTAGAGCCGCTTAAAACTTCTACTGAAGCAATCTCCACATTAGTTGGCTATGTTCCACAAGATCCATCTGATCTGCTCTTTGCTACTTCCATTAACGAGGAGTGTGCGATATCGGATGAGGATCATAATCTTCAGGCAGGAACAACACTTGCGATTTATCAAGATCTGATGGATATCCCAAACGTTAACGCTCATCCCAGAGATATTTCTGAAGGTCAAAGACTAGGACTCGTGTTGAGTATCGTCCTTTCTCGTTCGCCATCTCTGATCTTGTTAGATGAACCAACTCGCGGTCTTGATTATGAGGCGAAGCGATCTCTCGTTGAAATTTTGAAGCGTCTATCCAGCGAGAAGAACTGTGCGATTGTGATTTCGACACATGATGTTGAACTCGTCTCAGAACTTGCAGGGCGAGTAATTTTCGTAGCGGAAGGCGAAGTAGTCGCCGATGGATCTACCCGCGAGATTCTCACGGCGTCACCTGCGTTCGCGCCACAAGTTGTCAAGGCATTTCCCAATAGTGGTGCCCTTACCCTCAATGATGTTAAAAAGCTCCTCTCAAAGAGAGTTGGGCGATGAAAAGTCGAATCGCCTTTTACCTCTCTAACTCTCTTGGATTGGTTGCGTTTTTCTGGCCGTTTATCGGCGCTATTTCCAACCTGGATTTCTCACTTATTCAAAGTTCTTCACTTGCCATCGTGGTTGCAATTTTCGCGATATCTATCGTGGCCTTTGATCTCAGCGCGGGGCTTATGGATAGCAAAGCGGTTGCGATTGTCGGCGTGATGACTGCACTCATTGCGGCGCTTCGTCTCTTAGGTGCAGGAGCTATTGGGGTGGAACCGATGTGGTTTTTACTCATACTCACAGCACGGGTTTTCGGTGCACGACTTGGGTATGCAATGGGAGCTCTCTCCATGGCCGTAAGCGCCTTTCTTACCGGCGGCGTAGGTCCATGGCTTTCATTCCAAATGTTCGCGGCAGGGTGGGTCGCGCTAGGAGTCGGAATCATTCCCCGTGACCTGCGCGGTAAATTAGAGATTTCAATTCTTGCAATCTACGGCGCTTTTTCATCTTTTCTCTTTGGATTACTGATGGATCTTCAGCTGTGGCCGTGGCTTGCTGGAAACTTGACTCAACTTTCTTTTTCACCCGACTTAGGAACTTCAGAAAATGTCTTTCGGTATCTCACTTTTCATTTTGCAACCGCTTTATCGTGGGACATTCCACGTGCAATAACCACTTCAGTTTTGATCCTTCTTGCGGGACCCGCCATCGTTCATTCGCTCCGACGGGCTGAAGGAAAAATCAGAGTTACCTCACATGAGAAGGTACGAGTGGAGCCTTCGCGATAACGGCAGCGATTCGCTTTCCGCGGATATCTACTGTTACTACTTCGCCGACCTGCACCTTCGGATCCAGCAACGCCAATGCAATTCCAGTCTTGAGCGTGGGAGAAAAAGTGCCACTTGTTGTGACACCAATCAGAGCGTCATCAATTGAATACACATTCATCTCTGCCCGCGGCACACCGCGGTCAGTGAGACGCAAGGCTCGGAGAATGCGCTTCGAGCCCGACTCACGCTCTGCGAGTAAGGATTGACGCCCGATGAAGTTCTCTTTTTTCCACCCTACCGCCCAAGAAGCATCTGCTTGCAGCGGAGTTATCTCGAGGGAGAGCTCGTGACCATGGAGTGGGTAGCACATCTCAGTCCGCAACGTATCGCGCGCGCCAAGTCCAGCAACCAAACCTGAATTTGAATGAACTGCGTTTAACAATGATGACCAGATTTTGGTGGCGTTACTCCAGGTTGGGATAATTTCGAACCCAAATTCACCGGTGTAGCCAGTTCTACAAATAATGAGTGGATCTCCATCGACATCAAGTTCCACAAAAGACATGTAATCCAATTCAGGAACTGCGACAACTTTTTCGAGCGTACCCTTTGCTAACGGTCCTTGTAGAGCAAATACAGCATATTTTTCATGACAATCCTCAATCTGGATATCAGAACTCGCTTGTTCTTGGAGAACGTGCACGACTGAAGCAGTGTTTGCTGCATTCGGTATTAAAAAAACTTCGTTCTCCGACATTAGGTAAGCAATGAGATCGTCGATAACTCCACCATTGGCATCACAGAGCATCGTGTATTGCGCTCGACCCGGTGTGATCCGATTGAGATCATTTGTAAAAACTGAATTGAGAAATTCTTTGGCGTTCCTACCTTTTACCCGAACCTTGCCTAAATGGGAGACATCAAAAAGCCCTACACGTTCTCGTACTGCGTTGTGTTCATTAATTACTCCACCGCCAGATGCGGCCGGATACTCGATCGGCATCTCCCAACCGCCGAAATCCGCCATCTTTGCGCCGCTTTCTCGATGAAAAGCATCTAATGGCGAATAGCGAGGCACTCCAATAACCTAGCCCAATGACCTCCATTAGCGCGACAGAAAACGGCGTTACAGATGACGTCCTCGTCGTCGGACTCTCCTGCGATTCGGCCAAAAAGTTAAGAATTCATAGCGGTTCCATTAAGCTCGATGAGAAGGAACTCATCTCTGCGTTGACTGATCTTGGCGCGACAGGTTCATATGACGAAGTAGTAAAGATTCCAGGCACCTCAACCAAACTCTTAGTGTTTACCGGACTTGGAGCGCCATTGCAGGATGGAAGCTTTTCGCATGAACGCCTAAGGAGAGCGGCTGGTGCGGCTGCTCGCCAATTATTTGGACATACAAGTGCGACCTTTGCTCTCACGCATCGCGACGATGCTGGTTTTGCTGCGGTAGCAGAAGGTGCCTTGCTCGGCTCTTATGAATTTATTGAATTTAAAGGTGCATCTGCTGTGAAAGATCACAAGCCGCCGCTAAAGAAAATTGCAATTCACTCCACGATAACCCGAGCAACACGAGCTAAGGCGTTGGTTTCTCGCGCTGAAGTTATTTCAAGGTACACAGCGCTCGTTCGCGATCTCATCAATACACCGCCGAGCCACCTGACACCCGACTCTTTTTCTCAGAGATTTAAGAAATTAGCCGCATCATCTAAGGCTTCGATCGAAATTCTCAATGATGCGCAATTGAAGAAATTCGGTTACGGCGGAACGATTGCAGTTGGACAGGGTTCTGCAAGCAAACCACGACTTGTTCACATCTCTTACTCGCCGAAAAAAGCCAAGGCGCGTCTGGCTTTTGTTGGTAAGGGAATTACATTCGATACCGGCGGACTCGCACTCAAGCCTGCTCAAGGAATGGAAGCGATGAAATCGGATATGAGTGGCGCTGCTGCTGTTTGTGCTGCCGCGCTAGCAATCGCAGAAATGGGTTTGGAGATTGCCGTTGACGCATGGGCACCGCTTGCAGAGAATATGGTGAGCGATACAGCTACTCGCCCCAGCGACATCATCACTATTTATGGCGGAAAGACAGTTGAAGTTCTTAATCCAGATGCGGAAGGACGATTGATTCTCGCTGACGCATTGGTTCGTGCTGCCGAATTTGGCAAGAAGGCTGGCGGCCTTGATCTCATCGTCGATGTTGCAACACTCACAGGTGCTCAATCTGTTGCTCTTGGAACAAGAACAAGTGCGGTGATGACGAATAATCAATCGTGGAGCGATCGCTTTTTAGAAATATCTGAAAGTACTGGCGAATTATTCTGGCCGATGCCGCTTCCCGAAGAGTTGCGCCCATCTTTGGATTCACCTGTCGCCGATATCGCAAATATTGGAGATCGCATGGGTGGGATGCTCGTCGCAGGTCTATTCTTAAAAGAATTCGTCTCTGATGATCTTCCCTGGCTTCATCTAGATATTGCCGGTCCGGCGTTTAACACCGGAAAACCTCACGGATATACCCCTGTGGGCGGAACAGGTGTCGCACTTCGCACTCTCGTCGCATTGGCTGAGCAGTCTGCCGGCAAATAATGCTGGCAAGATAGGCGTATAGAAGTCATCATGGTTTCAGTTGAGAACGAGAAGTAGAGGTTGGCGTGGCGGAATTTGATGTCGTAATTCTTGGCGGCGGTAGCGGCGGTTATGCATGTGCGTTGCGTGCATCTCAACTCGGACTCAAAGTAGTGCTTATTGAGAAAGATAAACTTGGCGGGACTTGTCTCCATCGCGGCTGCATCCCAACAAAAGCGCTTCTACACGCTGGCGAAATTGCTGACAACACTCGCGACGCCGCTGAATTCGGCGTCAAGGCTGAGTTCAAAGGTATCGATATGCCGGCCGTCAACCAATATAAAGATGGCGTCATTTCTAAGCTTCATAAAGGTCTTCAAGGTTTAGTTAAATCACGAGCGGTCACATATGTTGAAGGAGCCGGCAAACTCGTGGCCAAAGACACGGTAGAAGTTAACGGTCAGCGCTACACGGGAAAGAACGTCGTCCTTGCAACAGGTTCATATGCTCGAACACTGCCGGGCCTTGAGATCGATGGAAAACAGATTGTCACAAGTGATCACGCCCTTCACCTGGATTACGTACCGAAGTCGGTCATCGTTCTTGGTGGCGGTGTTATTGGATGCGAATTTGCTTCCGTTTGGAAATCGTTCGGAGCGGATGTAACCATCATAGAAGCGCTGCCGCACTTGATTGCGCTCGAAGATGAGTCTTCAAGTAAGCAACTGGAACGAGCCTTCCGCAAACGAGGAATTAATTTTGAACTCGGTTCGAAATTCACTGGAGCGACAAAATCTGCAGGTGGCGTTACTGTCACGCTAGAGAATGGAAAAACTTTTACCGCTGACATGTTGTTGGTTGCTGTTGGTCGTGGCCCTACTTCTGCAAATCTGGGTTACGAAGCACAAGGTATTGCGATGGATCGAGGATATGTTCTTGTAGACAATAAGTGCCGCACAAATATTCCCGGAATCTTCGCCGTCGGCGATCTCATTCCAACTCTCCAACTTGCGCACGTCGGTTTCGCGGAAGGAATTCTCGTTGCAGAAGAAATCGCAGGCTACAACCCACGTCCTATTAATTACGACGGTGTACCACGCGTGACCTACTCGGAACCTGAAGTTGCATCAGTTGGATTAACAACTGCTGCTGCGAAAGCCAAAGGTTATGACGTCGTCGAACTTAACTATGACTTGGCTGGAAATGGAAAAGCGCAGATTCTTAAAACCGCAGGTTCAGTTAAGTTGGTCGCAGAGAAGAATGGTCCAGTTCTAGGTATTCACATGGTTGGCGCAAGAGTTGGCGAGCTCTTGGCAGAGGCCCAACTCATCTTTAATTGGCAGGCAGATGCTGAGGATGTCGCCCCGTTGATTCACGCTCACCCGACGCTCTCCGAGGCTATGGGTGAAGCCCACCTCGCGTTGGCTGGCAAACCTCTGCATGCGCATGGATAATCCACCCGTTCGAATCGATCGAGATCTCGAAATAAGGAAGAGTTGGAGGAAGAGCAGATGACATTCTCAGTCAAGATGCCCGCTCTCGGTGAGAGCGTGACTGAAGGAACTGTCACTCGTTGGCTCAAGGCCGAAGGCGATTCAGTCGCTCTTGATGAACCACTTCTAGAAGTTTCTACCGACAAAGTCGATACCGAAATTCCATCACCTGCTGCTGGAGTGCTCTCCAAGATTGTTGTTGCAGTAGATCAAGTTGCCGCTGTCGGTGCGGAATTGGCTCTGATAGCGGATGGTTCGTCGTCTACAACCGCGCCTGCTGCTCCACACAATATTCCGGCAACACCGCCAGTTGCTCCGCGCGTTGAACCTGTTGCGCCTCCACAAGCAACACCTGCTCCTGTCTCGACTCCACCACAGAGTGCACCAGTTGTAGCGAGTGCCGGAAGCACGATTGTTCTTATGCCTGCCCTTGGTGAATCCGTATCTGAGGGAACTGTGACACGTTGGCTGAAATCTGTCGGCGATCAGATCAATGTTGATGAACCGCTTCTTGAAGTTTCTACCGACAAAGTCGATACCGAAATTCCAGCGCCGGCGAGCGGAACTTTGATTTCCATTGATGTACCAGTTGATTCAACTGTTCCGGTTGGGGCGAGATTGGCAACCATTGGTTCAACCTCTGCAGCATCTCAAACTCCTGCTACGCCAACTCCGGTCGCACCAGTCGTCGCAACGCAAGTCCCGCCAGTATCGGCTCCTAAACCAATCCCAACTCCGCCTCAAACACCGCCTCCATTAATTCCTAAACCCGCAGCATCTGCACCAGCTCCTCGCAGCGCTGCTCCAGCCGGAACCACTGTTCTTGATGATTCCTATGTCACCCCTATTGTTCGCAAACTCGCACAAGAAAAAGGTGTAGATCTAGCAAGAGTTCGCGGAACCGGCGTTGGTGGAAGAATCCGTAAAGAAGATGTGATGGCTGCTGCTGCACCTGTTGCCACAAATGTTCCTACATCCACTCAAGTTTCGAGCGCACCTTCCCAGACCGCTCCTGCTAAACCAATTCAAGTTTCTCCGCTTCGAGGAACTACCGTCACGATGTCGCGACTTCGCAAAGTTATTGCGGCACGAATGCTCGAATCACTACAAACAAGTGCTCAACTCACAACCGTAGTTGAAGTTGATATAACGAAAATCGCTCGACTACGAGATCGCGCGAAGGCCACATTCGAAGCGCGCGAAGGTGTGAAACTCAGTTTCTTGCCATTCTTTGCCGTGGCAGCATGTGAAGCTCTCAAGCAACATCCGGTAGTTAACGCCTCGGTTGACGGCGACCAGATTACATATCACGGTGCAGAACATCTTGGAATCGCAGTCGATACAGAGCGGGGACTTCTCGTTCCGGTGATTCGCGATGCAGGTGATTTGAACATGGGTGGTATCGCGCGCCGAATCGCAGAAGTTGCTACACGTACTCGTGAAAACAAAATCACTCCTGATGAACTTGGTGGTGGAACATTCACACTGACAAATACCGGATCTCGCGGTGCACTTTTTGATACTCCGATCATCAATCAGCCACAAGTTGCAATTCTCGGCGTTGGCTCTGTCGTCAAGCGTCCGATGGTTGTCAAAGGAGAGGATGGTGGCGAGACAATCGCCATTCGCTCCATGGTTTACCTCGCGCTTTCGTATGATCATCGAATTGTTGACGGTGCAGATGCGGCACGATTCTTAAGCACCCTCAAAGAGCGCCTTGAAGAAGGGCGTTTTGAGTCCGATTTAGGACTCTGAGGCGACGTGCCACATCACTCAGTTCCACAACGCATAGCCATCACTGGCGCGTCGGGATTGATAGGAAGCGCACTCGTTGGCCATCTCAAATCCGAGGGGCACACAGTTCAACGGCTCGTTCGTCGTAAGCCAGTTTCATCAGATGAAATATTTTGGGATCCCATCAAAGGCGAAGTTGATCTTGCTCCATTGGAGGGCGTTGACGCTCTGATTCATCTTGCTGGTGCAAATGTCGGCGATAAGCGCTGGACAAAAAAGTATCGTGCGGAGATTTTAAATTCGCGCCTACTTGGTACCACCACTATCGCTTCCGCTGTGAATACCGTGAAGCCTCAAGTTTTCATCTCATCAAGTGCGATCGGTTGGTATGGAGAAACTGGAAATCGCGCCGTGAATGAATCGGATCGCCCTGGTGATGACTTTCTTGCTGCTGTATGTCGGGAGTGGGAATCCGCAGCCGATGCAGTCACCGGTACGCGTGTGGTGAAGATTAGAACTGGACTTGTCTTAGATCCAACCGGTGGTGCGCTTGGAAAAATGTTGCCTCTCTTCAAATTTGGATTAGGCGGAAAATTAGGAAG
>RHAU01000011.1 GCA_010032125.1 Actinomycetota bacterium
GGAACTATCGGTGTTGCGACTGTCTTGGTGGAGAAGGGTTTAGTGAAAGTGACAGAACCTGTCACAACAATTCGCCTTGATACCCCGGCAGGATTGGTTGTTGTTGATGTCGCGGTTCGTAATGGAAGAGCGTTGAACGTTACGTTAACCAACGTTCCCTCTTTTCTTTATGCTCGCGACCAGGAAGTTGAGGTCGCTGGATTTGGAAAACTCCAATACGACATCGCATATGGCGGAAATTTCTATGCAATAGTTCCAATAGATCGAGTCGGTATCGAATTTCGACGAGAGAATGGCAATAAGTTTTTAGATTTAGGTTTACGCATAAGCGATGCCATTAATGAACAGAATCGACCAGTTCATCCAGAGAATCCAGCGATAGCTGTTTGCCACCATATTGATTTCATAGCTCCTGGTGATTCACCTTTGCATTGGAAGAATGCAATGGCAATTCACCCGGGATGGTTCGACCGTTCTCCTTGCGGAACCGGAACCAGCGCACGACTTGCGCAGCTCTTTGCGCTCGGAGAGATGTCCCTCGATGATGTTCTCATTAACGAATCTTGGATTGGTTCAATATTCCAGGGCAGAATTAAAGAGAGAACTCGAGTCGGAAATATTGATGCCATAGTCCCCACAATTACTGGTCGCGCATGGATAATGGGTGAAGCAACATGGACGCTTGATGCAACTGATCCATTTCCAGAAGGGTTTCTTGTTTAAGTGAATATTTCAGAGATCGTCTCCCGCGCTCGAGTTGCCCACATCGAATGGGCAGCAAATCCCATTGCGCGATCCAATGCGTTAGCAGCCATTGCTTCGACATTCATCGCTGAAAAAGAGCGAATTATCGAAGCCATGGTCACCGAAGTACATAAACCCATTACCGAAGCTCGCGGTGAATGCGCCCGAGCAATCGCTATCTTGCAGTACTTCAGCTCCGCTGTACTCGATCCGGACGGCACTTCTTTTCCTACACAAGCACCACACCTCATACTTTCGATGCGCCGTCCTTATGGCGTTGCCGGATTAATAACTCCCTGGAATTTTCCGATTGCGATTCCTATATGGAAAGCAGCGCCTGCCCTAGCGGCTGGAAATGCGGTTCTCATCAAACCAAGTGAATTTGCAAACAACTCTGCGATTCTGATGGCCGAACTTATGCAAAAGTCCTTGCCCGAAAATATCTTTACTGTTCTTCCAGGTGGTCCTGAAACCGGATCGGCACTTGTTGAAGAAGCAGATGTCATCTCCTTCACTGGTTCAGTTCGCGTTGGAAAATCTGTCGTAGCGAGGGCTGCGCAGTTGGGTAAACCAGTTCAAGCAGAGATGGGTGGGCATAACCCAGCAATCGTCCTACCTGATGCCGATCTCAATCTTCTTGCAAGCAGTATCCAGATTGGTGCATTTAGTTATTCAGGACAAAAGTGCACGGCAACTCGTCGAATCATCATCGTCGGAAATGACGAGCGTAAGAAGGACGTTGTTGACTCTCTCAAGGCCGCAACAGAGAAGCTCGTTGTTGGCGATCCGCGAGATGAAAAGACATTTATCGGTCCACTTATTCATGCCGCTTCGTATCAGAATTATGTCGACGCAATAACTAATGCTCAGCGTTCCGGAACAATCCTTGCCGGAGGCACAGTAACTACTGACGGATCTCATCTGCCGAGCGCAACACTGACGGATGGACTTGCCTCAGATCATCCACTGATGTGCAATGAAGTCTTTGCTCCCATCGCTCACATTGCTCATGTAGGCAGCACAAAAGAGGCTATTTCTTTGGCAAATTCCGTTTCATTTGGATTGACCGCTTCTATCCATACCGCAGATCTTGAGGCGGCCCTTCGCATCTCTCGCTTACTTGAAACTGGCATGGTCAAAATCAACGCCCCAACGGCTGGCGTAGATTTTCATGCGCCCTTTGGTGGAGATAAAGATTCGTCCTACGGGATGCGGGAGCAAGGTAAGGCAGCCTTAGATTTCTATACCCATACAAAAACTGTCACGTTTAATGCTGGTCAGAGTAAGTTTAAGTAAGCATTTAAACTAAGGGTGTGCCGAACAAGATAATTCTTTACTACGGATTCGCCCCTGTCGCTGATCCAGAAACGCTCAAACTTTGGCAATCCACGCTATGCGAATCACTGAATCTCAAGGGTCGTATTTTGATCTCGCGCCATGGAATCAATGGAACTTTGGGCGGCGATATGGACGATCTGAAGAAATATGTGAAGCAGACAAAACAATATCCCGGTTTTAAGAAGATAGATTTCAAGTGGTCTGAAGGTACTGGAAATGATTTTCCGCGATTGAGTGTAAAAGTTCGCGATGAACTCGTTACCTTCGGCGCGAGCGATGAGATTGAAGTTAATGAAAGCGGCGTCATTAATGGCGGCAAACATCTAACCCCGGAAGAAGTTCATCAACTTGTTGAGAATCGTGGCGATGAAGTGATCTTTTTTGATGGCCGTAATTCCTATGAAGCAAAAGTTGGTAAATTTAAGAACGCGGTTGTTCCCAATGTAAACACCACAAAGGATTTCATCGCAGAACTTGAAAGTGGTAAATATGATTCTTTGAAATCCAAGCCCGTCGTTACGTATTGCACTGGCGGCATTCGTTGCGAAGTTCTCTCTGCTGTGATGAAGAAGCGGGGATTTCAAGAGGTTTATCAAATGAGCGGCGGTATCGTTCGATATGGCGAGAAATTTAAGGACGACGGTTATTGGGAGGGTTCGCTGTACACCTTTGACGGACGTATGACCATTGATTTTTCAGAGAAGACACATGTCATCGGCAAGTGCGATAAATGCGGGGCAGCAACCAAATCTTTCCGAAACTGCGCGGACGACTATTGCCACCAACTGTATTTGCTCTGTGACGCATGTAATTCTGATCCGCTCAATCTGGCATGTACACATATCCAGAGTGAAACGCGCGATCCAGAAGCAGTTGGTTAGTTATATTGTTCAAAAGGAATCTACGTCCTCCGATTGCAGTGGACGCTCACAAGTATTCAAGAGGTGTCGTTGCAATAGCCGCTGGATCCTCTAAATTTCCTGGAGCAGCGCTTCTGACCGTTGCCGGAGCGCGACATGGTGGCGCTGGCTACGTGAAATTTCTACCACCGGATCGACGAGTTGCAGATTTAGTAATTTCACAATTCCCCGATGTCGTACCTATTTCAACGCTGATGCGAGAACGTTGCGACGCGATTGTTATTGGTCCAGGTGGGGCTACGGTGAGAAAGATTCCTGAATTGATTCCTCTTGTACTTGATAGCTCCGCACTACCTCTCGCTCGAAAGGCCCGAGAAGGAATCACTGTTGTTACACCACATGAAGGCGAACTCTCTCTTCTTGGTTACCAACGTGGTGATCGAGATTCTCTTGCGACACAAATCTCGAAAGAACTTGGGGTCATCGTTGTTTTGAAAGGTCCGAAAACTCTCGTCGCTTCTGCAGGAAACAAGACCTTTATTGATGCTATCGGAGGCTCTGAACTTGCAACCGCGGGATCAGGTGACATTCTTGCTGGAATTATCGGTTCCATGTTGGCTTCCTGGAAACCACGTGATTCTGCAGGCGCGCATCACGTTGTCTGTCAAGCAGTTGAACTTCATTCTCGCGCTGGACGTCGAGCTGCAGAGAAGTATCGCTCCGTCACCGCCCGGGAGATAGCAGAATCACTTCCCTTGGTCTAGCAACCGAGTAGGTGGCACCTCACGCCTAGTGATTAAATACGAACATGACGGAATTTCTCCCTAATCCTGAACGAGGAAAAGAAGTATTTGATCTCGATCGTTCTTATGTTTTTCACTCGTGGTCTGCCCAAGGTCAAATCTCTCCCCTTCCAGTTGCAACGGGCAAAGGTTCATACTTCTGGGACTTTGATGGGAAGAAATACTTAGATTTTTCCTGCCAATTAGTTTTCACCAATATTGGTTTTCAACACCCAAAAGTTGTCGATGCCATCAAGCAGCAGGCTGACCTACTCACCACAATTGCGCCGCAAGTCGCAAATGAAGCACGAGGTGAAGCCGCACGACGCATCGTCGAACTCGCCGGAAAAGATCATGTCAAGGTCTTCTTTACCAATGGCGGAGCAGATGGCAACGAGAACGCGATTCGCATGGCGCGGTTATTTACTGGAAGACATAAGGTCCTCTCCTTCTATCGTTCCTATCACGGAAATACCAGCGCAGCTATTGCGGCGACAGGAGATCCTCGTCGTTGGCCAAATGAATTTGCTTATGGCCATGTTCATTTCTTTGGTCCCTATCTTTACCGCTCTGCTTTTTGGGCAACGTCAGAGGAAGAAGAGTGCAAGAGAGCGTTGGAGCATCTCGAGAACACAATTATTTTCGAAGGCGCAAATACCATTGCTGCAATTCTGATTGAGACTGTTGTAGGCACTGCCGGAGTTTTGATTCCACCCAAGGGATACTTGGAAGGAGTTCGCGCTCTCTGTGACAAATACGGAATAGTCTGGATTGCAGATGAGGTGATGTCCGGATTTGGACGAACCGGAAAATGGTTTGCATATCAACACTCCACAGTTGAGCCAGATCTCATCGTTTTTGCAAAAGGTGTCAATTCAGGTTATGTCCCACTTGGCGGTGTCGTGATTTCAAAGAAAATTGCTGACACTTTCAATGACCGAGTATTTCCTGGTGGCCTTACATATTCTGGTCATCCCCTCGCCTGCGCTGCCGCTGTTGCAACAATCGACGTGATGAAAGAAGAGAAAATCGTCGATAACGCTGCTCGGATTGGTGCTGAAGTGATTGGACCAGGACTTCGTGACCTTGCCACAAGGCATCCGGTTATTGGCGAAGTGCGCGGTATCGGCGTCTTCTGGGCACTTGATCTCGTTACCGATAGAAGCACACGCGCTCCACTTGCACCTTATGCCGGTTCAAGTCCAGCAATGAACGAACTTGTCGGGGAATGTAAGAAATTGGGCTTGATGCCTATGTCTAATTTCAATCGTATCCACGTTGTCCCGCCATGCAATGTGACAGAGGCAGAAGCAAAAGAAGGTATTGCGCTCTTGGATAAAGCATTTTCAGTCGTTGATAAGTACTACACAGGAGCGCGTTAATGGAGCGGATTACACATTTTATCGGCGGTAAAAAATGGGAAGGCGTTGCACAGCGAACTGGAGAAGTCTTTAATCCTGCGACAGGAGCGGTAGTTGCGCATGTCGATTTCGCCACTGCTGATGTTCTAGACAATGCAGTCCAAGTGGCACAAAAAGCTTTTGTCGAATGGCGTACGACGTCGCTCGCAAAACGTACCCAGACTCTTTTTGCTTTCCGAGAGATCGTCAATCAAAGAAAAGAGGAGCTTGCTGCTGCTATCACTCGCGAGCATGGCAAGGTGCTTTCAGATGCCCTAGGAGAAGTTACTCGCGGCCTTGAAGTTATCGAATTTGCATGTGGAATTCCGCATCTACTCAAGGGAAGTTATAGCGAATCGGTGTCAACAAGTATTGATGTTTACTCGATCCGTCAGCCACTCGGTGTGGCGGCAATCATTTCACCATTTAATTTCCCAGCCATGGTTCCGATGTGGTTCTTCCCTATCGCAATCGCCGCAGGAAATTGCGTAATAGTCAAGCCAAGCGAAAAAGATCCGACACCAACGATGTTGGTTGCTCAATATTGGAAAGAAGCAGGATTACCAGATGGCGTATTTAATGTTGTTCACGGCGACAAAGTTGCGGTCGATGCAATTTTGAATCATCCTGGCATTGCATCTGTTTCCTTCGTTGGCTCTACACCGATAGCCCAATACATTTATGAAAATGGCGCTAAGAGCGGTAAGCGAGTTCAAGCCCTCGGTGGCGCAAAGAATCACATGCTGGTCTTGCCTGATGCAGATTTAGATCTTGCAGCAGATGCGGCGGTCAATGCTGGTTTTGGTTCAGCCGGCGAAAGATGCATGGCGATCTCAGCTCTTGTCGCGGTCGAACCAGTAGCAGACACTCTTGTTGCCAAAATTGCAGAGCGCATGGCAAAACTTACGACTGGCGATGGAACACAAGGTGCGGATATGGGACCGCTTGTGACTTCGGTCCACCGAGACAAAGTCGCTTCCTATGTTGATGCCGGCGTTAAAGCAGGAGCAACCTTGGTTGTTGATGGTAGAAATCCGAAGATCAATGGATCCGCTGCTGGATTCTGGCTCGGTCCAACTCTCTTTGATCATGTTCGAACTGATATGTCGATCTACACCGACGAAATTTTCGGACCAGTTCTCTCAGTAATTCGCGTGAAGAGTTATGAAGAAGGTTTGGGCCTCATCAATAGCCATCGTTATGGCAACGGCACTGCAATTTTTACCAATGATGGTGGTGCTGCGCGCCGCTTCCAAAACGAAGTCAACGTGGGAATGGTGGGAATCAATGTTCCTATCCCAGTTCCTACCGCTTATTACTCCTTTGGTGGTTGGAAGAGTTCACTCTTTGGCGATACGCATGCCCATGGAACAGAAGGTGTCCACTTCTTTACCAGAGGTAAGGTCGTGACTAGTCGTTGGCTTGATCCAAGCCATGGCGGCATCAACTTAGGTTTCCCGCAGAATCGTTAACGAATCTGGCTATTTCTTAACGAGTAAGTCCATCACTTCCGTCACGGATGCGGAAGTGAATCGATCGTAATCAAGTAATAGATTTTCAATCGCTGACTGCTCCCCAGGGCTAAAAACTCGGGAGAGATTTTTCTTGAATTTGTCGAGTAAAAGAGGCATTCCTTCTTCTCGGCGACGTTTATGTCCGACGGGATACTCAATCGCTATCTCACCGATGGAACTTCCATCTGTGAAATGTACGGTGACCGCGTTCGCTATCGAGCGCTTCTCTGGATCATGATAATCGCGGGTAAATTCTGGATCTTCCTTACAGACAATCTTTTCTCGCAAGGCATCAATACGTGGGTCAGCGGCGATGTCATCTTCATAATCGCGCGCAGTGAGTCTTCCAAATATCAATGGGACTGCGACCATGTACTGGATGGTGTGATCGCGATCGGCTGGATTACGTAACGGTCCCTTCTTATCAATAATCCTGATGCAGGCTTCATGAGTGCGGATATCTATTCGCGAAATGTCATCCGAGTTCTTTCCCGCATTCTGCATCTCACGATAAATCTTCATAGCCGCTTCTACTGCGGTTTGGGCATGGAATTCTGCAGGATAAGAGATTTTGAACAGTACATTCTCCATAACATATGAGGAGTACGGACGCTGGAAAGTGAACTTCTCTCCCTTAAATGAAACATCATAAAAGCCCCACGTTCGTGCGGTGAGCGCTGTCGGATATCCCATTTCACCTGTTTGCGCGATAAGAGCTAACCGAACTGCTCGTGACGTTGCATCTCCAGCAGCCCAGGATTTACGTGATCCAGCATTAGGAAAATGTCGATATGTTCGAAGTGACTGACCATCTACCCAGGCCAAGGAAACGGCGTTGAGTATCTGCTCTCGTGTTAGGCCCATCATCGCAGCAACAACTGCGGTTGAGGCAACTTTTACCAAGATGACGTGATCTAGCCCCACTTTATTAAATGAGTTTTCTAGGGCGATACATCCTTGAATTTCATGGGCTTTGATCATTGCCGTCAAAACATCTTTCATTGACAACGATGGCTTTCCTTCTGCTACAAAGTGTCGTGAGAGCCAATCTGCTGTCGCCAAAATTCCTCCGAGATTATCTGAAGGATGTCCCCATTCCGCCGCTAGCCACGTGTCATTGAAATCAAGCCATCGAATTGCGGCGCCAATGCTAAATGCGCCTTGGACGGGATCTAGTTCAAAATCAGTACCCGGAACTCTCACACCTAAAGGAACTTTTTGGCCAGGAACAATAGGGCCAAGCAATTTCTTACATGCGTCATACTCCAGAGATTCAAGTCCACAACCAATAGTGTCTAAGAAGCAATACCAAGAAGTTTTGTAAGCAAGTTCAGAGTCAATCTTAAAATTCAGAACATAATCAACGATATCCACAATTTCCTTATCAAAGGGGAGATTGTTCGTTGTTACATTACTTGACATTACATTCCTCTCTGGCCGGGCTTTTCAGCAAATATATCGCGCTACTTTCGAGAACTAATGGGAATGAATTCCCTGTCCTCTGGACCGATGTACACCGCACTTGGACGAATGATCTTGTTGTCATGGCGTTGCTCCATCACATGGCCAGCCCATCCCGTAATTCGGGCAAAGATGAAGATCGGTGTGAAGAACGACGTTGGAATTCCCATTTCCTTGTAGGCGACGGCAGAGAACCAATCGAGATTCGGAAACATCTTCTTGGCCTCCCACATCTCACTTTCAATCCGCTCAGCAATGTCAAAGAGCAGAGTGTGGGAATTCTCGACGGCAAGTTTGCGAGCGACTTCCTTGATTATCGGGTTTCTAGGATCTGCAATCGTGTAGACCGGATGACCGAAACCGATGATGACTTCTTTTCTAGAGAGACGCTCTCGGATATCGCGCTGGGCTTCCTCAGCGCTTACGTAACGCTCTTGAATCTCCAGTGCGACTTCATTTGCACCGCCATGTTTCGGTCCGCGCAATGCGCCGATGGCGCCAGTGAGCGCCGAATAAATATCAGACCCCGTACCTGCAATCACTCTTGCGGTAAATGTTGATGCATTAAATTCATGTTCTGCATAAAGAATAAGTGAGACATGCATGGCTTTGATCCATGATTCTGAAGGTCGCTTTCCGTGAAGGAGCGTTAGGAAATGCTCTCCTATCGAATCCACTTCCGGAATCAGATTTATTTTTCGTCCGTCGCGAGTGAAGTGGTACCAATAAAGAAGCATCGATGGAGTCGATGCGATGAGGTGATTTGCGATATGTCGCGCACCTTCGTCACTATGGGATTGCGGCTCCGGCTGATGACAACCAAGAGCGGAGACTCCGGTCCGTATGACATCCATCGGATGAGTCGCTGCGGGGAGATTTTCCAAAATATTTAATACTTTTTCGGGCAATGAACGGAGTGAAAGTAATTCTTTCTTGTATGCCTTCAATTCTTCTGCGTTAGGTAACTTTCCGTAGAGAATGAGGTAGGCAACTTCTTCGAACTCACAGTTCTCGGCGAGATCTTTGATGTCATATCCCCGATAGTGCAGATCATTTCCGCTACGGCCGACTGTTGAAAGTGCCGTTTCCCCGGCCGGCACACCGGAAAGTGCTACTGATTTCTTCGCCTTGAACTCACTCATGTATTGGACTTATCTCCAAATGCATCGAGTTGTGCTTCATATTCGTAGTAATTAATTCGCTCGTAGAGCTCTTCTCTCGTCTGCATCGAGTCCAGAACTGATCTTTGTGTTCCTTCTTCTCGGATGGCCGCGTATACCCTTTCGGCTGCTTTGTTCATCGCTCGAAAAGCAGAGAGTGGATATAAAGCCATTGCAACGTTAGCGGAGGCAAGTTCTGCAACAGTAAATAAAGGAGTCTTACCAAACTCTGTGATATTTGCGAGGATAGGTAAACCTACTTCTTGAGAAAACCTGCGATATGCATCGAGATTTTCGAGCGCCTCAGCAAAAATTGCATCTGCTCCGGCTTCTTTGTATTTCTTCGCTCTTTCAATTGCGCGATCTAGACCTTCGTTTGCAACCGCATCGGTCCGCGCAATCAGATAAAAAGGATCGTCGGCGCGCGCATTTACGGCAGCCTTGATTCGATCAACCATCTCATCGGCGGGGACTATTTCTTTATTCGGTCGATGTCCGCAGCGTTTTGCTCCAACCTGATCTTCTATATGCGCACCGGCAGCACCGGCAGCTATGAGCGTAGTAATCGTTCGGGCAATATTGAATGCTGATGGACCAAAGCCAGTATCAATATCTACGAGAAGTGGTAGATCACATACGGCGGTAATTCTTCGAACATCAGTTAAGACGTCATCCAGAGTTGTGATTCCTAGATCGGGAACTCCCAACGATCCAGCAGCCACTCCTCCGCCTGACAGGTAAATCGCACGATAGCCAGCGCGTTGTGCAAGAAGTGCGTGGTTGGCATTGATTGTTCCAACTATTTGTAGTGGCGATTCTGCGGCAAGTGCCTGGCGAAATCTACTTCCGGCAGCAGTACTCACGTCGGCAACCTATCATCGCGTTATTCGGTTGGAGAAATTCTCTTGTAATCGGAGTAGATCTATTGCGGCCATTGCGCTGTCATAGCCTTTATCTTCTTTGCTTCCTGGAATTCCTGAACGTGCTATCGCTTGTTCCACAGTATCGACTGTGAGAACGCCAAAACCTATTGGTTTTCTTGCCTCAAGTTGAACTTTCATTACTCCGTTAGTTACACCTTGGCAGACATAATCAAAGTGTGGAGTTTCACCCCGTACAACAACGCCCAGAACAACTGCGGCATCAAATCCACTATCAAGGGCAATTTTCGCAGCAAAAGGTAATTCAAAGGAACCTGCCACACGGAAGGTTTCATGTTGAGTGATACCTGAAGATTGAAGCGCTCGCTGCGAGCCAGAAACAAGATTCGAACAGATTTCTTCATGCCAACGTGCAGAAATGATTGCAACTTTCGCATGATTTAGATTTTCTACACTGATATGTGGCGCATTTCCAGCCATCGTTAGCCTCCGTGTCCTAGTCGTTCGCGCTTGGTCTCTAAGTACTTGCGATTGTATGGGTTGGGAGAGGTAGTGAGATCTTCAACTTTTGTCACGATTGCAGCATCATTGAGCGCTTGTGCTTTCAAGGGATTGTTTGTAAGAAGTGTTACAGCTTCAATTCCTAAACGCTGAAGAATTTCAACAGCATCACCAAAATCACGCTCGTCAATCTCATGTCCAAGTGCAAGATTTGCATCTACCGTATCTAGGCCCTCATCCTGGAGCTTGTACGCACGGATCTTCTCAGCAAGACCGATACCTCTACCCTCTTGATCCCGAAGATAAATGATGACTCCGCTTCCTATGCTTTCCATGGCACTCATCGCCGATGCGAGTTGTTCACCACAATCGCAACGCAAAGAACCTAAGACATCTCCAGTCAAGCACTCTGAATGAATTCGAACTAGAGGTGAGCCTGCACGACTCACATCGCCAAATTTCAATACTGCATGATCAACTCCACCGCTTCCCAGAAATGTAGCTATTTTCCACTTTCC
>RHAU01000101.1 GCA_010032125.1 Actinomycetota bacterium
ACTTGATCTCGACTTGGGGCTAGTACTTCGTACGGATCTCTATCGTGGGATTCACTCCACGCTCCCGGAATAGTGAGATCAATAATTCGACGTTGCGGAGCAGCTTTAGGTGCATTGACATATGTAGGCGTGGGAACGGCCGTAGGTTGCCATGTGTTTCGTTCTTGTGCGCTTCCCTTGGGTAGCAAAGTTATGCCGCTTAATTCAGATTCAGATTTCGCATGACGTTCCGCAAGAGGCGTCCATTGCTCTTCCTCTGATCGTCCTAATTCGCGAGTTGCTCGTTTGGAGCGCGCAATGATTTCAGTGTAGTGCTGGCGCGAACTCTTCTCAGAAAATTCGATGGCGGTTTGGGCAAGTGCAATTTCTTCTTGAAGTGCGCGAATTTGATAACGAGCATGGACGACATATAAACCAAAACTTGAAATTGGAATTGTCAGAATGACAGGCGATACCAATCCCACCAAAGCAAAGAGTGCGACCAAAATCGTGAACCCAACGAGAGATGCAAAAATAATACGACGAACGATGAGTTGATTTGCTCGACGAGAATTTATTTCTTCCACATCATAAGTAAGAGCACCAGTTTTGGATCCAACCACCTTCATTGCAGATGCAAATTTCTCCATCGATTTTCCAGAAACTTCTTCATGAGTGGCAACCCAGCGCGGCAGAAAATATGCAATCCACATTCCCACGATGATGAGATAAATAAGTCCCGAGCCCACGATTGCTAACCCTAAATGGGTTGATGCAAAAAACTTGGGATTTCCGAAAGTAGATTTAGATCCGAGGATTTTCTTTTACAAAGACGATGTGATCTCGCCAGTCACCATCAATATGAAGATATCGAGGGCGAAGTCCTTCAAAGGTGTATCCCGACTTTTCGGCGACTCTTTTTGATGCCGAATTCTCCGGCCGAAGCGCTATTTCAATGCGATGGAGCCGGAGATCTTCAAAGCCATAGCGAGTAACTTCCCGAACTGCACGAGTAGTCAGCCCCCGGTTGGCGAAATCTTGTGAGATCCAATAACCAATATGTCCGCCGCGATACGCGCCATACGTTATTCCGCCAAGAGTGATCTGACCGATAAGTTCTTGGTCAAACCAGATAGCCAGTGTCAACGATCTTCCCGCTCTGCCCTCCCGACCATGGTGAAGCACCATTTCAAAGAAGGATGGCAGCTCGCGATTTTCCGTTGCAAGCGGTGATGTTGCTTCCCATGGTGATAACCAACTTCGGTTTTTCTTGCGAACTGCGAGCCACTTCCCGCGATCTTTGAAGCGAAGTGGACGAAGAGTCAGTTCACCATCGTTGAGAATAAGTGGCCACGAACTTCGTGAGACGGTGGTCATCCTTAATTAAACCTTCGTTCAATTAAAAGGACATCGACTTCATCACCAGGTTTCGCACTTGTCATCACATCACTGAGAATGATGAGACCAGTTGCATCCGAGAGCGTGAGTAAAGAGTTCTGATCATCAAGGGCCGTAACTATTCTCTTCTCATTATTTGATTGTGGTTGGAATATCGCGCGAACGAACGCATGTTTTCCTGCCTCACTCGTTACTTCGTTGGTCAGCGTTGCTCGGACAACGGGACGATGAATATCGTGTAATCCCATCATGCTTCTAATCATCGGGCGAATAAATAATTCGTTTGATATGTAAGCCGAAATTGGATCACCAGGAAGAGCGACAACCGGAGTCTTGTCTGGCCCAATCAGACCAAAAGCATGTCGACCGGAACCTTCAATGAGTGGTGTGACAGCGCGAACTTCGCCAAGGCTAGTAAGAACCCCATAAATCAAATCAAAAGATTCATCGTGACTTTCGCCGCAGATAACAATGAGATCGGAGCGCACCAGTTGATCCTCAATCAAATCTTTAAGCGCATCACTAGTTTCGGGAATTGTGTGAACTCGATACCCGACTGCTCCCGCCTCTTTCACTGCAGTCGTGAGAAGCCATGAATTCGCTTCATATTCTTCATTTTCCGAAAGGAGGGTGGAGCCCGGAGCGACGAGATCTGCGCCTGCAGAAATGACCACTACTCGCGGCTGGGGACATGTTGGAAGATGATCGAGACCTAGCGATGCGGCTAAACCGATTTGTGTGGAACGAATCCGAGAGCCTGATGCCAGATAAACCTTTCCGTTGACACTGACATCTTCAGCAAGCGTTGCGCCATGCGCATCAAGAAGAGGCATCGAAAATGGAGTTAATGGGGTGGCTAGTTTGAGCAATTCGGTTGCTAACTCGCCAACTTTCAACGTCTCAGTCACGCGTAAACCTTACTTTGTACTTACGCTATTACCGTGGATTCCAGGAAGTCGGAACTTCGAAAGAATTTTCGTCAACTTCGCACCC
>RHAU01000102.1 GCA_010032125.1 Actinomycetota bacterium
ATAACGGCAATTATTCGAGATTGAAATAGAACTGGAATCGTTTCAACCTTGACTGTGAAATCTCCCAACCTAACTGGTTCGGTATCACGAACAATCTCACCGCTCGAAAGAGAGTGATCGATATGGGGTTCTCTCCCCCATGCAATTTCTTCACCCACGAGATCTTGTGTGAAAACTGTCGCGGCCGTCATGGGACGAATTTGCGCAACGGCTACATGCCCCTCCGGCCAACTCTTATCGTCTTTGCGCTTTGGTACCCAGAGAACGAGATCGGCAAATGAAATGTCGGCAAGTAGTTGCCATTCGGAAACGAGTTCTCCGAGACGGGCAGAATCGTTCGCGTTGAGATTCCCAATGTTTTTCGGGAGTTGAAACCGCGACACATGCAGAGAGTACCGATTTGTTACGTGGCTCGGCTCGGCCTCGTCATTCCCCTCTTGTCGCAGGAATATCTACCTCAATCGTCGATGCGAGCTCCTTCACTGCACGACGTAGCTTTGATCGTGGTACAGATTCTGCCAAAGTGGAGAGTTGATTCTTCGCTCGTTCCATAGAAGCTAGATCCCACGGCAGCATGTGATGCGACCAAGTATCCGAGAGTGAACGAGCTCTCTTGTATGCCGCTCGGTTCCGAGAATTGCTTGAAAATTTATTATGAATAATGTGAAGTTTGCCCGCGAAACTAGTTCGGGACAGTTCAGTTAAGAAATTCTCTAGTTCGTGTAGCTGCGAAGATTCTGGTTGAACTACGTAAAGCATGGTCTCTGATTCCTCCATAACGGAGAGAAATTCTCTACCCTGAGATCTACGGTCACCAATAGCCTGCGTGAGTTCTGGTGCGGAACCCAAATCGACCACTACCAATTCAGTTTGGTCACACTCTTCTAACGCGTATGTCACCCGAAGATTCTGTGAACTTCGAAGCCTCTCTCCACTTCGACCTCCAAGATGATGGGCAACATCACGCCGGCATTGGTCGAGATCAATGAGCGCGACTTTCATCTGCTCGCTCAACTCTCGCGCAACATTGATCGCTATAGAAGTGATGCCTGGCGAGCCAGAAGTTCCCGTAATCGAAATCAAGCCCGATCTTTTCACTCGTGCTCGTGCCTGCGGTTGAGCGACGTGGTCTTCGCGAATCGTCCTTGCAAGATCCTGAGCGATAATTTCAGAGCTTGAATTATTCATCTGACTAATATCGACTGTGCGAAATTGTCGCAAGAGGTGCGCAGGGATTAGTTTTGCATAAGGAGAATTCTGATCGTGGATCAAAATGATGCTCTCTGATTCATGGGGCGCATATGCGCAATACTCTTCGAAGGAAGCAAGTGACCTCGCTCTAAATACCAATTCACAACTTGGGATCCCGCTTACTAGAGCAGAGAGCAGTTCATCTTCGCGCGCGGCATCCTGAATGAAAGTTATGACCCGGATAGACACTTAAACAATTCGCTTCACGACAATGATTTGTTGATCAATGAGCCCCGAGAGAACAATCCGAACAAGCGACTCGGGAACCAAGAGTGTCAACGTAGTATTACCACCTAAGTCTCTTGAGCTCGAATCAATGCCTTCGATTCCAACACTGGCAATCAATAATTGCGCCGATTTATCGTTGATGCTTGCGGAGATTGCAGTGTGTGAAGCTGGTATCGCATACACATCAACGACATTCCCGGAAATAAGTCCGAATGGTAAAGAAGATGAGGGAATTGAAAGCGGAACTCTGAGAAAATCTCTGTCGACCTGATTCGATATTGAATATGCAGGAATAAGTTCATCAACTGAAATCGAGCGAAGGACAGTTGCGCCAACCAGTTCAGCATCCGCCGAAAGATAGTTCTTTGCATTTTCTGGAAGAAGTACCTTTGTGGGAGCAATCTTTTCGGCGCTAATAATCGACCCAGGCGCGAGATCTTCAGTCGCACGCCATACTGAGATAGTCCGCTGCGAGCTAGTGTTGATGATGATTGCCGCTACAAGTGCGGTGGCTATGAGTGCTAATCCGAAGAAGAACTTCGGAGTGAGATACAAGCGAGCATCATCGATCTGTCTTCGTAGATTTTTATTCCGATTTGGACTTTGAGAGCCGCGGGGAGAACTCGGCAGACCGCTCCTGATTTCCATGGGCCTTGGATAACTGCTGGGGTGAGATCAAGAGGTGAACTATCCACATCTCAAGCGACATCGAATCATACGAACGTATGAGCACAATTGCCCTTTATTTGATGATGATTTGCCGATGACACCGGACCGCCAAGAATCTTTTCAAGAGTATTTCCAGTTCTTCTCACCAGCAATTGAGGAGACTAAGCCTGCTACACGAAAGCTCTATCTGATACCGACAACGCATGGTGAAAATTT
>RHAU01000103.1 GCA_010032125.1 Actinomycetota bacterium
TTTACCGCAAATGAAAAACCCATAGAGCGCAATTGAACCACTTGGTGTAACTCGGGACGAACCGCTAAAAGGGTCATCATCTCTTCAATAGGGGGAGTATTCCGATCTGCGTTTTCCCCGAGTTCAAGCCCAGAATGAACCCACTTTCTATTCAGGCTGATTTGCCCAAAGAAAAAGTAATCAAAATAGCGAATTTTTGGGCCTGTTAAATTGCCGCGGTTTCAGAGGCTCCGGCACAATTGCGCATCATCGTAAAGAGTTCGCGGCGGATTGGTCCACCATTCTCTGCGTTCTCCTTATCCAATAGGCGAAACAAATGAAATCTGGGCGTACATCGCGAATTGCTGTAGTCGTCTTTGCGGCTGCAAGTCTTGTAGCAGGAGTTTTATCTCCAGCTTACGCCGCCCGCAATATTGTCGTCATCCACTCCCCAAAACCAGTAACCGGATTCAATAGCAGCGTTACGGGCAAGAGCATCTCTATAAATGCTGACATCTCGTACCTTCAAGGAATTGGCTTCAACTATTACGACAACAATAAAGTTCTTATCAAGAATACAGTTTTTGGCGATTACAAAATCGTGAAGAGCAGTGCGAAAGATTTCCGTGTTCAATACACCGTAAAGCCAGGTCGAGTCTGGTCCGATGGAACTCCAATAACCGCAGTGGATTTGCTACTTTCACATGTAATTCGTTCCAACAAGTACGCGATTGCTGCTGGCCTAGGTGATCCTAAGAGCACGACTGGAACTTCCTTCAAGACCAGTGCATATAGTGGCGCATATGACACATGGGTAGTTGGCGATCCGGTACTTAGCGCTGACAAGATGTCACTCACGATTCGTTACAAGGGCAAACTTGCGGATTGGGATGTTTATGATCCGGCACCATCACCGGTTCACACCTTGATCCTTATCGCCGAAGGTGAGAAGCAGCTTGGAACGGTTGTTCAAAATGAAGCTGCACGAAACCGCTTTTTGAAAGCATATGAAAATAAGGACACAACAATCCTTAAAGCGATTGCCAAGGTCTGGTCTGAGTCTTACAACATCACTGAAGTAATTCCCTCAACAAACCCACTTCTCTTTGTGGGTAACGGCGGTTTCACGGTCAATAGCGCAGTTACAAATCAGTCAGTAACTTTGGTGGCGAATCCAAAGTACAACTCTGGTCCGAAAGTATCCGGAACAATAGAGACCATCATTTTCAAGTTCTTTTCGGATGGGGAACCGGTGATTCAGGCTCTTTCTAAAGGAGAGCTGGATATCTATTTAGGTCAGCCAACAACAGATGCTCTCGATGCTTTAAAGATGATTCCCTCAGTCAAAGTCGTTGGGGGAAAGTCAGCGACCTACGAACACTGGGATCTTCGTATGAATGCTTTTCCCGGCGAACTTGAGTACAACGGAATTTTCGCCTCGAAGTTCGGGCAAAGGTCGTTAGATCTTCGTCGTGCATTCCTCATGGGGATTCCACGTCAAGAGATCGTTTCGAAGTTGATTGCACCTTTCAATCCCGAGTTACCAGTTCTTCGTTCATGGATGGTGATGCCAGGTGAAGATATTTATGAACAGGTTATTAATTCCAACGGCTCGAAGTACTTTGAAGGAAGTCAAGATGATTTGAACAAGCGGGCTGCCACTCTCGTGAAGAAGTACTTCCCGGATGCAGACAGAAACCCAATCAAGGTAAATGTTCTTGTACCAGGTGACAATCCAAGACGAACAGAGATATTTGCTTTGGCAAAAGCAAACCTTCGCAAAGTTGGATTTGAGCTTGTTGGAGATGTAAAAGTGAATTGGACAACCAGTATCACGAACTCGAAATACGACGCTTCATTTTTCGGTTGGAGCGCAGGCTCCGTACTGCAGTCACGTCTGACTTCGATTTTCACATCGAGTGGTATGCAGAACTATTCCGGTTGGTCCTTCTCTGCTGCTGACAAGATCTATGATGAATTGTCGACTCAGCTTTCAAGGACGGTCGTTGCGCAGAAATACATAAGCCTAGAGCGCATCTTCTTTGATAATGCTTGCACCTTGCCGATCTTCCAGTTTCCCTCAACTGCAGCCGTGAACAAGTCTCTCAAGGGGATTAAGCCGAACCCCCTCAATCCAAACTTGGTCTGGAACTATTGGGAGTGGACTTACTAAAAAGCATTTTGATCGCGTTAGCTGCTGAAAACTCTTATCAAGAGGCATTTTCGTCTCATACGGTCTTTTTTTCTGACTGCGACACCAACGCGATGGTGCCGCAGAAAAAGTCGCGCTCGGGATAATCACCGGAAACCTATGTCTGGGGGATTATGGCCG
>RHAU01000104.1 GCA_010032125.1 Actinomycetota bacterium
AAATCTGGTGCGGGAGGTGGGACTTGAACCCACACGTCCGAAGACACAGGTTCCTAAGACCTGCGTGTCTGCCATTTCACCACTCCCGCATGGAGCGAAAGCCCGCACAATAGCGGCTTTTGAATCTAACCGCTAAAGCGCGCTATTAACTAATTCGTATTAGCGCCTCTTCGTGAGAATGCATCAATCGATGCAGAGATCAAGAGAACTGCGCCCGTCACCATGAATTTAATTCCGGCTGGATAACCAAGAAGAGCCATCCCGTTATCGATTACGGCAACAACGAGTCCGCCAAGAATTGCATCGCTGACTTTTCCTTTTCCACCGAAGAGTGATGTTCCACCGATAACTGCAGCGCCAACTGCGTACAAAAGCGTGGAACTACCACCCGTTGTTGGTGAAACTGAATTTGCGCGAGAAACAAAAATCATTCCGGCAACAGCAGCGAAAGCAGTACAGATCATAAATGCGCTGATTCGCACCATGCGCACGTTGATACCTGCGCGACGTGCAGCTTCGGCATTTCCTCCTACGGCGTAAATATGGAGACCGAAGGACGTGCGTGTAAGAACGAATGTTGCTCCCAAGAGGAGAACAAAGATGACCGGAACTACATATGGAATTCCTTTAAGACTTGTGATCTGAGGATTGTTGCTACGTTCAACAGTGAGAGCCGAAGTAGCTGCAGCCGAGATAGCAACAAGAAGAATTGTTTTGATAACCCAGAATTTAAAAAGACTGTCGGTTAAGCCGGCTTTCCTGCGACGATTGAATTTCCATAATCCCGAGAGGATGTATCCGACTGTGACAAGGAAGAAGAATGCCCAGCTTGCAGATACCGAGAGATTCTTATTCTCAACCGCAAGAATGACTGGGTCTTCGATTCGAATCGTTCCGCCTTCTCCAACAAGAAGAAGTAATAGTCCTTGGAAGGCAAGGAATGTGGCCAAGGTGACCACGAAGGATGGAATGCGAAGTTGGGCAACGAGATAGCCGATCATTCCGCCAAGAACAATGCCAACTACTATGCTCAATGGAAATGCGATGAACCAAGGTTGGTCATGCTTTGTAACAAGAATGACAAGAATCGCGCCGCACACACCGGATGCATAACCAGCAGATAAATCAATCTCTCCGAGAAGTAATACGAAGATCAAGCCCATTGCAATCACAATGACTGCAGCTGCCTGGGTTAAGAGATTGGCAAAGTTTCCAGCGGTGAGAAATACCGGGCTCATAGAGCCGAAAACAATGCATAACCCCATCAAACCTAGGAGCGCAGGTAAGGCTCCAGTCTGGCCCGCGCGAACTCGACTCCACCAATCGCGAAGTGATTTCTCAATTGTTATTTGCTCAGTCATCACTAGCTCACCTTCTCTGATGCGCCGGTTGTGATGAGACGAACGACATCACTCTGCGAAACTTTCGACTTCTCAACTTGTGCCGCCATTGTTCCGAGATACATCGCTGCGATGTTGTCGGCTACTTGGAAGACGTCATTGAGGTTATGTGAGATGACAATGACTGCTAGTCCTTTATCGGCAAGGCTTCGAACTAATTTCAACACTTGTTCGGTTTGAGCAACGCCAAGCGCTGCGGTTGGTTCATCAAGAATGACGACCTTGCTATTCCAGAGAACTGCGCGCGCAATTGCAACCGTCTGACGTTGACCACCGCTGAGCGATTCCACTTTCTGTCGGATTGATTTGACGGTGCGCACGCTCAAACTCTCTAGCGTCTTCTTCGCCATAGATTCCATCTTTGATTCATCAAGTGTCATCGCAGATTTCTCTTCGCGACCAAGAAACATGTTATGAACGATGTCGAGGTTGTCGCAGAGAGCAAGATCTTGATAGACAATTTCAATTCCAAGTGCGGTCGCATCTCTTGGACCGCCAATCGTGACTTTCTTTCCTTCAAAGGAGAACTCACCCTGCTCCGGGATATAAATACCGGCGATACATTTGATCAGAGTGCTTTTGCCAGCGCCGTTATCTCCGACGAGAGCGGTTACTTTTCCAGCATGTGCATCGAAATCGACATTGCGTAATACGTGAACCGGGCCAAATGATTTATTGATTCCTCGAAGGGAGAGTATCGGGGCGCTCAACGAGACTCCTTGCGCTAAAACCTTATAAAAGGCTATTTATTTACCTACATTAGTGATTCAGCCCGAGTATCGAAATACCCGGGCTGAATCGATTCTGCTTACTCGTGCAGAACTAACAGATTAGATGCCGTTAGCTGTGCAGAGATCTTCGATGTCCTTGCAGACATCTTCACGCTTCTGGAAGCCATCAGCGATGACAT
>RHAU01000105.1 GCA_010032125.1 Actinomycetota bacterium
TGATTCGGTTTCTGTTGAATGGGATAGCGAGCACACATTTGCACTCGACGGTGCCCAAGATATCAACGCAGGTGCTGATCTCGGCGACGAAGAGTAAGTAATGGCTTTCCTCCATGCTGTCGGCACTCATAGCGGACCAAAGAGTGGTCTGAAATCGCGTTCTCTTACCCCTTATTTGCTTCTTGCCCCGGGATTGATTTGGCTCGTCACGTTTTTCATCATTCCGATTTTTTCATTAGCAAGCACGTCGACAATGGTGCGGCCTGAGGGCGCTGCACTCGGAACATATGTTCAAGAGCTCAGATTTCAAAACTATCTCGATGCGTTTAGAGAGAATCAAGAGCAATACATTCGCTCATTTCTCTATGCCGCTATTGCAACTCTCTTAGCGCTCGCAATTGCCTATCCATTGGCTTACATGATCGCCTTTAAATCGGGCAAATATCGAAATATCCTTTTAGTTCTCGTTGTTGCGCCATTTTTTACTTCGTTTCTCTTGCGAACAGTTGCATGGACACAAATTCTTGGCGACGAGGGACCGGTTGTTTCCACCCTAAAACTCCTTCCATTCTTCAGTGATTCTTTGCGACTGACAGCAACGCCTTTTGCGGTGGTATCAGGACTTACATATAACTTCCTGCCTTTTATGACCCTCCCGCTCTATGCCAGCTTAGAGCGCATCGATCCCAAGACGCTCGAGGCAGCCGGTGACCTCTATGCAAATGGATTTACAACTTTTAGAAAAGTGACCGTTCCACTTTCGATGCCAGGTGTTGTTGCTGGAACACTGTTGACTTTTATTCCTGCTTCAGGTGATTACGTCAACGCGGCAATCCTTGGCTCACCGAAAACTAAGATGATTGGAAACGTCATCGAATCGCGCTTCTTTGCTGTAGTCGACTATCCGACCGCCGCTGCTCTTTCATTTACATTGATGGCAACGATTCTGATCTTGGTGACAATTTATATTCGTCGCGCTGGAACGGATGAGTTGGTATGAGCACGGCAGCGATTCCTACTCCATCTCTCTCACATAGAGCACGTCGCTGGTTTTCTCGAAACCTCATCCGCATCTACGCAACACTCGCATTTATATATCTCTTCATTCCCGTTGCTTACACTTTTGCCTTCTCATTTAATGATGCAGGAAAAAGTAATCTGATCTGGCAAGGCTTCACTCTTGATAATTGGAAAAATCCCTGCGGTGCGCCACAAGTTTGTACCGCTGTTGCAAACTCGTTGAAAATAGGAATCATCTCAACTGTCGCCGCAACCGTTCTCGGCACCATGATTGCTTTCGCCCTTGGCCGCCATAGATTCCGCGGCAGAACTTCAACGAATCTCTTGATCTTCTTACCGATGGCCACACCCGAAGTTGTCTTGGGTGCCTCGTTGCTTGCGATGTTTCTTAACCTACGAATCAACCCAGGTTTTTGGACGATTGTCATCGCACACGTGATGTTCTGTATTTCCTTTGTTGTTGTCACCGTGAAAGCTCGCATTGCAAGTCTTGATCCAAGACTGGAGCAGGCCGCGATGGATCTTTACGCAAATGAACGCGACACATTCCGGTTCGTGACTCTGCCACTTGTTATGCCAGGCATTGCAGGTGCAGCTCTTCTCGCTTTTTCGCTCTCGTTTGATGACTTCATCATCACAAATTTCAACTCTGGCATTGTGAATACTTTCCCTAAATTCGTTTACGTTTCCGCGGCGAGAGGAATCCCCGCCCAAGCCAACGTCATTGGAAGCGCGATGTTCTTTATCGCTTTGATTATCGTTATCCTCGGCCAAGTCGTATCGAAGCAACGAAAGAAGTCATGACCAACATTGGAAACATGTACGGCCCGAATTTTACCTTTCTTGGAATTCCTGCCTGTGATCTAGAAAGACTTTCTTTGTAGTTATTTGATCCATACATATTGGGTATATGTATGAAGGTTCTAGGGTTCTAGAATTAGCTTTTAATTTACCGCACAGGTATGACAATGTCAGCCCTAGTGTTTAAGTTAACTATATGGAACCTGTGAGACACCAGGGTGACTTCACCTGTGTTGAAGAAGGCGCTTTTCGCATCTTCTATATGACTTGTTTATGCGGTTGGAGCTGTCCTATAAAGATGATTTCTGGTGGATTTAATAGTTACTACTTACAAGATATTTGGCTCTCTCATCTAGTTAGAAACACATTAGTTGAGTAGAATTCGGATATGCATGCGATCTTAAGTGTGATCTGGGCTCTTAAAGAATATGTCTAATCTGAATGGCTTTCTTTTTTTATTTTTAATCAGCGCCTTAGTGA
>RHAU01000106.1 GCA_010032125.1 Actinomycetota bacterium
AATCTATTCAAATGTCGGCGTAGTTTTTAAAGGATCCGGCTTTTACAAAACTGATTCAAGGTCAAAAAGCGATAATGCAACAACCGATAAGAAATCTGAGAAAAAAGTTGAGAAGAAAGCTGAGAGTTCTACTCCTGCTCCAGCACCCAAAGCAGATTAACTATTCGTAATGGGGCGGACGATCGCCCTTGATTTCCTCATCCCTCTTCTCGTCTTTTTCGTGTTCAATCTCATCTTCTGTGATGGAGGGCAGTATTTCGCTCACTCGCCTAGTATGTCAGCGTGTTTGAACGACTTGGTAATATCGTCAATCGACAGCGAAAATTGCTTCTTGTACTGTCACTTCTCACCGTAATTCTTTCCGGTGCAATTGGCTCTCAAGTTTTTTCTCGATTCGACTCTGGAGGCTATTCCGATCCAAAAAGCGAATCGGCCAAAGTCTGGGAATATCTCGATGATACTTTTGACGCGCGAGATCCTTCCATTGTTCTGGTACTTAACTCTTCTACAAAAAGCGTAGACGACCCTGAATATGTTCAGTCTGCACGCGAACTTGAGGCCACGGTGGCACGTGAACCTGCAGCGGATAAGGTGCTTTCTTATTGGTCAGCCGGATCACTACCGACGCTACGAAGCAACGATGGAAAATCCGGATTTATCTTTGTCTATTTAAAGTCAACCGACTTCACCACTATTGATAAGACTGGCGGAATCTTCCAAGAGAAATACGATGGAAACTTCAAAGGACTACGGGTTTATGCTTCCGGCGGTGCAATATTTGCAAACTCCATCAATGGTCGAATTCAAGATGACCTGAAGGTTTCAGAAGCTATATCCATTCCATTAACTTTTATCCTTTTACTCATCGTTTTTGGAGCTATGGCTGCTTCAGCTATGCCTCTTGTAATCGGAATAACTGCAATTCTCGGAACTTTTCTCGGGCTCTATCTACTTACTTTCGTAACTGATGTCAGCATCTTCGCGCTTAATCTGACTACGGGTCTCGGGCTGGGACTTGGAATCGACTACGCGTTACTGATTGTCAATCGCTTCCGAGAGGAATTAAGTAAGGGTAAGTCAAACGGAGAAGCAATTGTCACAACAATGGGCACAGCAGGAAGAACCGTTTTCTTCTCTGGAATAACGGTAGTTCTGACTCTCATTTCACTGACTTTCTTCCCACTCAACTTTCTAAAATCTATGGGATATGCCGGAGCAATCGTTGTAGCGCTCGCTGTAGTCGGTGCTTTAATTCCACTTCCTGCAATTCTTGTAACTATTGGCAAGAAAATTGACAAGGGAACAATTCGAAAATCGGCGCTAGTAACTCATGACGACGGGCGCTGGTCGCAGGTTGCCCGATTTGTCATGAGAAGGCCAATTCCCATTGTGCTTGTAACTTTAGTCATTCTCGGATTGATGATTGCTCCACTTTCTTCCGCAAAGTTTGGTCAAGTTGATAGCCGAGTACTGCCGAAAGATGATCGTGCATACATCGCATCACAATTCATCGCGAAGAATTTCCCCGGCCAAGAAAGTAATCCCATCGAAATAATCTTCCCGAATGGGAGTAATCAATCATTGGAAATCTCTACATTTTCCGCCCAATTAGCAACGTTAGATGGAATTGTAAGAGTCGGTATTCCAGAGAATAAGAATGGGGCAACACGATTAATCGCTATTCATTCGATGCCGCCTAGAACTCCAGAAGCTGAAGACTTAATCCATCGAATTCGTGCACTTAATGCTCCCGACGGAATGCTCGTTGGCGGGATAGCTGCTGACTACGCCGATTCTCAGGGCGGTATTGCTCAGATGCTCCCGTGGGTCATTCTTTGGATTTCGATTACAGTTTTGATATTGCTCTTTATCTTTACTGGATCGATAATTTTGCCTATCAAGGCAGTATTTCTCAATTTTGCATCGCTAGCAGCAACTATGGGAGTACTTTCCTTTATCTTCATAAAAGGAAATTTCACTTTCCTGGTTGGGGAGTTCACCAACACGGGAACCCTTGATACAAGCAGTGTGGTCCTTATTGCGATAGTGGCATTTGGATTATCAATGGATTACGAGGTATTCCTACTTTCTCGAATTAAAGAAGAACATGACAGCGGTCATGCGAATGTAGATTCAGTAGCTTTTGGACTTCAAAGATCTGCGCGCATCATTACTGCAGCGGCATTTATTCTCGCTGTTGTATTCGCCGCCTTTATCATCAGCGGCGTCACATCTATCAAAATGCTTGGCTTCGGTATTGCATTTGCAATCCTTCTTGAT
>RHAU01000107.1 GCA_010032125.1 Actinomycetota bacterium
CCTTCAAGTCGGGGTTTAGGCTACCTAGGTGCGAACCATCTCGTGGCGCGAAGGAAAGATCACTCTGCTGGATCAGACAGCGCTGCCTCACACTGTTCAGGAATTAGAGGTAGTTGATTATCGAGAATTGATTGGTGCAATCAAACGATTAGCAGTCAGAGGTGCACCTGCTCTAGGTGTTGCTGGAGCATATGGAGTTGCACTTATCCTGCAAAGCGCGGCGAAAGAAAAATGGAGTTTGGATCGAATTGATTCCGCGATTGCAGAACTTCGCGAAGCAAGACCAACTGCTGTCAACCTTGCCTGGGGCGTAGATCAGATGAAATCAATAGTTCCCCAAGGTTTTGCAAAAGTTCTAGCGCGAGCAGAGGAAATTGCCTCTGAGGATGCGAGAGCAAATCGGGCGATGGGCAAACATGGCGCAGATTTCTTGATAAAAAAATATGGAGAGCGGAAGTTGCGAATACTCACTCATTGCAACACTGGGGCGCTGGCAACAACTGAATGGGGAACTGCTCTTGGTGTCGTTCGTGAACTTGCTAATCGTGCGTGGGAACTATCGGAGGCGAAAATCTCGTATCGATTACTTCCTGATGGAGCCGCAGCTAGCGCCCTCTTCGCAGGTTTAGTAGACGCAGTATTGATTGGCGCAGATCGCATTACACGTAATGGTGATACAGCAAACAAGATTGGTTCTTTGGGAGTGGCGGTCGCAGCGTCTCAAGTCAATGTTCCGTTTCTGGTCGTTGCCCCAGAATCGACAATTGATCGTTCATTAGAGACGGGCGCAGAGATCGAAATCGAGTTTAGAAGCGATGCCGAAGTCACCCATTTCGCAGGCGTTGCAACTGCACCTGTCGGGACGCGGACTTATAACCCAGCTTTTGATGTAACTCCAGTACGGTACATATCAGCAATCGTTACGGAAAAGCGCGTTTACGAGATGGGGAACGGAACAACTTTATGATTGAGCAAGAACTGACACACCTCGTTTTGCGATCAAAGAAGATTGGTGCTGATCAATCACTCGTTGTTTATGGAGGTGGTAACACTTCTGCGAAAGGTCGAATCAAGGATTATCTTGGTCGAGATCGTGATGTGCTCTGGGTAAAGGGCTCTGGCGCTGATATGCAATACGGCGAAGCAGTTGATTATCCAGCGCTCTATCTCGAAGAACTTCTTGCGCTCCATAAGAGTGATGAACTTGATGATGACACCATGGTTGATTACGTCACTCGCGCACTCGTCGACCCCAGCGCGCGTCGCCCTTCCATAGAGACCTTGCTCCACGCTTTTCTACCTGCACGTCATATTGATCACGTGCATGCCGACGCAATCTGTGCTCTCACTAACCATGAAGATGGTGAGAGTGCGGTTCGAGAGGCATTCGGCAAGGGTTTTGCCTATGTTGAATGGATTCGACCGGGGTTTCATCTTTCAAAGTTAGTCAGCGGACTTAAAGATTATGAGGGCGTCATTCTCGCTCACCATGGACTTATCGTTTGGGACGACAACAGCGATAAGTGCTACCAGAAGACTTTAGATGCGGTAGCAACTGCAGAGAAATACCTCGCGACTCTTCGAAAACCACCTCAAGCAGAGTTTAAACATAATGATCTGAGCGATGCACAAATCATGGAACTCTTATTAACTTTGCGCGGCAAAATCGGCAAGAAACAAGTCTTGCGACGAGATTCCAGGCTTCGCGCGATCGCTGATCGCTCCGATCTCTCCACAGTACTTGATGCTGGCGCTGCAAGTGCTGATCACATGCTCCGCATCAGACCGTGGTCAATACAAACTTAAGTTAAAGCCAAAAGCTCCTGCTATGACTGGCTCCATAGTTATCGTCACTGGTGCTGGAAGTGGAATTGGGCGCGGAATCGCGCTTTACCTTGGTTCATTAGGCGCAAATGTTGTCCTTGCAGATCTTGATAAGAACGGATTGGAAGCGACAGAGGCGGAGTTTGTGAAAAACAAGTATCCACAACCGCTTCTTGCCCCTGGTGACCAGAGTGATGAGACTGTTGTTGCCGATACCGTCGCTCAAACTATTCTGAACTTTGGCGGAATTGATGGTCTCGTACTGAACGCAGGAATTGGTGTTCCCGGAAAACTTGAGGAACTAAGTGCGCAGCAGTGGCGGAAAGGTTTAGAAGTAAATCTCACCAGCGCTTTCTTGCTGACGAAATATGGAATGAAAGCTATGCGCGCGCAGGCAATGGGCGGCTCGCTTGTCTATATCGCAAGTAAAAACGC
>RHAU01000108.1 GCA_010032125.1 Actinomycetota bacterium
CAACTCCGATCAGAATTAAGAGCGCTGCACGTTCCCGACGATAGAAGTAGTAGCCAGCGGTAATAGCGAGCGCGAAGACACCACTCCACCAAATCATCGGAGTTCCCATCGCAAGAATTTCTTGCGAGCAATTTGCTTGACCACATGTCTTAGGAGTTGCGTAGAAGAAAGAAGTTGGTCTACCAAGAATGAGCCAGTTCCAAGGATTGGCTTGGTATGAATGTTCCGTTGTCAGACCGGTATGAAAATTGAGCATCTCACGGTGATAGTGCAACCAGGACATAATTGGATTTGAGGAAAAGTTTCTGCTCCATCCTTTATCACTAAGGAACCAACCTGACCATGAGAGAAAATAGGTTAATGGAATGAGAGCAGCGTAACTCCATGGAATTTTTTTCCGGACAACAATCAGATAGATGAAGATTGCAGCAATAAAGTAAAGAGCGCTCCACTTGGTGCCTAGTGCAAGTCCGAGCACAATTGCAGCAAGAAGATGCCGCTCATAAAGCAGAAGAAGGAATCCGAGCAAGATAAAGAACATGAGAAAAATATCGAGAAGCGCGGTGCGCGACATCACGATGTGTAGTCCGTCTATTGCTGTAAGTGCGGCAGCGAGAAGAGCGAGTAAATAAGAGTGAAATAAACGCCGGGCCACCAAGAAAATAATTACTATCGAGATAGTTCCAATAAGCGCCGCGCTAAAACGCCAGCCAAAAGAGTTGTCGCCAAATATCTTTATTCCTGCAGCAATTGCCCACTTTCCAACCGGTGGGTGGACAACAAATTCAGGTTTTGCGCCATCGATTTCAACGCCGGCTTTGAGATAGTCCTGGGCGCCATTGACGTAATAAACCTCATCAAATACCAACTCTGCAGGCGTGCTGAGATTAATGAAGCGAATGAGCGCACCGAATAAAACGACAAGTGCAAGGCCGAATGCTTTCTTGCGCATACCGGAAAGGATACTGATGCGAGAATGACTATATGGGAGAACTCGTCGTTGCAGCGGTTCCCATCGGAGATATCAGTGACGCGTCAGATCACCTGAAGTCTGCGATTGAAGCAGCACAAATCGTCGTTGCCGAAGATTCACGAAAATTCTTCCGGCTCTGCAAGGACTTGGATATCGAAGTTCGCGCCCGCATTATTTCATTTTTTGAGGGTAATGAAATCGAGCGTGTTGAAGATTTGCGAAAGGCTCTTATCGAATCGGAGAGCGTTTTATTGATCACAGATTCAGGAATGCCAACAATTAGCGATCCTGGATATCGGGCCATTCGTATCGCACTTGATGAAGGTTTATCGATTCGAGTTATTCCTGGGCCAAGTGCTGTCATCACAGCGCTGGTGCTTTCAGGTTTACCAACCGATCGATTTTGTTTTGAAGGTTTTGCACCGCGGACTGATGTTGCACGTGAGAATTTCTTCTCAGACTTAAGCGAAGAGCAGCGAACTATGGTCTTCTTTGAGGCGCCGCATCGGATTGAGGATTTTCTGGCAACTGCTACACACGTATTTGGAGAGAGTCGTCAGGCTGCTGTCTGTCGAGAGATGACCAAGAGATATGAAGAAGTTGTTCGTGGAAACTTGCATGAACTCTGGCAATGGTCGAAATCAAAGGAGATGCTCGGAGAATTTACCGTTGTGATTGCTGGATTTAATCCGTCGGATTCTGAGCACAGCGATCAAGAAATCGCGGACCGAGTCAAACGTTGCGAAGCGGCGGGAATATCGCGAAAAGAGGCGATCAATATCGTTGCCAAGGAACTAAAGATTCCTAAACGGAAAGTATTCGACGTCATGGTCGAGTACAAATAGATAGACTTTCGCATATGTCGGCATCGCAAAAGTCTTTCTATCTGACGACGCCTATTTATTACGTCAATGATGCCCCACATATTGGCCATGCGTACACAACTGTTGCGGGTGACATCCTCACGAGATGGCATCGTCAACGGGGTGAATCCGTATGGTTCCTGACCGGAACTGACGAACATGGTCAGAAAGTTCTTCGAACCGCTGAGTCCAACAACTCTGCCCCACAAGAGTGGTGCGATCGATTGGTTGAAGCAGCATGGAAGCCAAATTGGAAATTACTTGAGATTGCAAACGATGACTTTATTCGCACGACAGAACCGAGACACATGGAGCGCGTCCAACGCTTTCTCCAAGGGTTGATGGAGAAGGGCTTCATCTACGAGGGAAAGTATGAAGGTCCATATTGCGTTGGATGTGAAGAATTTAAGTTGCC
>RHAU01000109.1 GCA_010032125.1 Actinomycetota bacterium
ATTACAGCAGCAGGCTCGGGATGTCAGGCCGCCCTCGATGCCGAGCGATTCTTAGCTGGCCACTAGAGTTCGACGCTGAAACATAAGGAGAGAAGATGGCAACCGAAAAAGTAACTGCGGCAAATTTTGCTGATGTAGTTCTCAAGAGCCAGACCCCTGTGCTCGTAGATTTCTGGGCAGAATGGTGTGGTCCATGTCGCGCTGTCGGCCCCATCCTTGAGGAAATCTCAAATGAGCATGGATCCAAGATAAAAATCGTCAAGCTCAATACCGACGAAGAGGGCTCTATTGCGATGAAGTACGGCATAACCTCAATTCCAACAATGAATGTTTTTGTTGGAGGCCAAGTCGTCAAGAGCATTATTGGTGCAAAGCCAAAACCTGCACTACTTAAAGATCTCGCTGAATATCTGAACTAATGATTAAACCCGGCGATCGCGGGGATGTTGTAACAACTGTTACCAACACCTTGCATCGTCTTGGGTTTATCAAAGAAGTCTCAGCTGAATATTCACGTGATGTAGAAGCAGCTGTTCGCGCATTTCAACAAGCGCGAGGCTTAACAGTTACAGGTCTTATCGATATCCCGACCGAGCGTTCACTTGAAGAGGCTCGTTGGAAGCTTGGTGATCGTTCGCTCTCTTTAACGCAACCACTGATGCGTGGTGATGATGTTGCCACTCTTCAGAATCGTCTCGTTGATATGGGTTTTGATCCTGGGCGGGTGGATGGAATTTTTGGCCCGCGCACCGAACATGCAGTTAAAGAATTCCAGAAATCTGTCGGTGTTGTTGTGGATGGTATTTGTGGTGCAGGAACTGTTATAGCGCTGATGCGATTGGTGAGGACTGTTACGGGTGGCGCTCCCTCCGAGCTTCGCGCTCAAGCAGATCGTGCAAAGCGCGGACCAGCACTTGCAGACAAGGTTGTTGTGCTTGATCCATCGCCACGAGCCGAGATCTCCGAACTCACTTTTGATATCGCCTCAAAAGTCGAGGGACGACTCATCGCATTAGGTGTATCTGTAACTCTCACACGTGGAAAAACTGGTACCCCATCAGAGAACGAAAGAATTCAGATTGCCAACGAAGCGGATGCAGATCTGATGATTACTTTTGATGTTGACCATTACAAGAATGAGAAAGCACATGGAGTAGCAACGTATTTCTATGGCAGCGACCTTCACGGAGTTCACTCACTTGTCGGTGAAAAGTTTGCAACTTTGGTGCAACGTGAGATTTGTGCTCGAACTGATCTTCTCAGTAATCGAACACATGCTAAGACGTGGGACTTGTTGCGGCTGGAGCGCTTTCGTACTCACGCGCCAGAGAATCTGCAAGAACGTTTTGCTCATCGCGCAGCACATATGAAACCGAGCGAAATCCGCTCGCTTTTTGCAGTTGCCTCAAGACCAGAAATTGTTTCACTCGCTGGTGGAATGCCGAACCTTTCAGCAATCCCCATGGACGTGATGGCATCCATTGTTGAAAAGTTAACTCGAGAACATGGTCAAGAAGCTCTTCAATACGGAAGCGGCCAAGGCCATCCAAAATTGCGTGAACAAATCTGTGATGTGATGGCGCTGGAAGGAATTCGAGCAAACCCAGATGATGTGTTAATTACAACCGGATCGCAACAAGCACTTGATTTAATTTCAAGAATCTTCATCGATCCAGGCGATGTAGTTTTAGTTGAAGCGCCGTCGTATGTTGGAGCGCTTGGCACCTTCTTCCAATATGAAGCGAGCGTTGTTCATGTTGAAACAGATGAGAACGGGGTGGTACCTGAATCACTCAGGCAGGCAATAAAGACGCTTCGCTATCAAGGCAGACGGATCAAGTTCTTGTATCTCATTCCGAACTATCAGAATCCGTCGGGGGTACTCCTTCCATCAGCTCGTCGAACTGAAATTTTGGATATTTGTCGCTCTGAGAAGATATTTATTGTTGAAGATAACCCTTATGGACTTCTTGGTTTTGACCGCCCATCACCCAACGCCATGCGTGCTGAAGATTCCGAAAATGTCATTTATCTCGGCTCATTTTCGAAGACGATAGTTCCTGGTTTTAGGGTGGGTTGGGCATTGGTCCCCCAGGCCCTGCGAGAGAAACTAGTTATCGCCTCAGAATCATCGATTCTCTGCCCATCAAATTTCTCTCAAATGGCAATCTCTAGCTACTTGGCTGATCAGCCATGGCGAGACCAGATCGCCAACTTCTGCCAGTTATACAAAGTCCGCCGTGATGCGATG
>RHAU01000110.1 GCA_010032125.1 Actinomycetota bacterium
AGTTTTACGTGTCAGGTTGGAGATACCGGGCCCGGTGGTGGAAAGGTTTTTTATGTGGCACCCGGAACATTCACTCAAATTGGTGCTACAGGTTCCATGTGTTCAACGGGATGTAAGTACCTTGAGGCTGCACCGACTTCAGGAACAAGCTCTTGGGCAGCTACAGCAACTGAATGGTCAGGAGAAACAAGTACAGCGATTGGAGTAACAGCACAAAGAACTGCGATCGGATCGGGCTATGCGAATACTCTTGCAATGATTGCGCAAGCGAATTCATCAGGCAAAGCTGGAGCGGTTTCTCAAAACTATAGAGGTCCTAACAACAAGACAGATTGGTACCTCCCATCTCAAGATGAGTTAACTGCGCTTTATTCAGAAACTTCGGTTGTGGGAGGATTTGCACCGGCAAATGAATTCTGGTCTTCGACTGAGGTTGACGCGAGTCAAGCGTGGTATCGATTTTTCTCCGGAGGTGGCGACGGGCCAGATCCTAAGGACATGCTGTACCACGTCCGACCAATTCGTGCCTTTGGAACACCAACGACGCCAACTCCCGATCCTGTCATCACGACATCAATTCCTACTTATCGAGTTACCTATTTTGGCAATGGTGCAGATGATGGAACTTTTCCTACTACAAGCGCTACTAGAGGAACAAATCTCACGATAATCACTCAAGAACCTACCCGGTCTGGTTTCAAATTCGAAGGTTGGAATACCTCGTCTGATGGAACTGGAACAAAATATGTAGCTGGAAATACCATCACGATAGGCAATTCCAATATCGAGCTCTTTGCGTCTTGGCTTAAGCTCTATTCGCTTTCTTACACACCAAATGGTGGTACGGCGAATCCAATTCCCCCTTCCGCAAGTTCTGTTTCTGGCACTGCATTGATCATTAGTGGTCAAATACCCATGCGCACTGGGTACACATTTGTCAGCTGGAATAGCACGGCAAATGGATTGGGAACTAAATATCTTCCCGGAGACACTTTGACTGTCACTACTTCCGATGTCACTCTCCATGCACAATGGCAAATCAACTCTTACCGTCTCGACTTCGACTCCAACGGAGATTCTCTTCTCAAAATTGATTCGATGACTATGAACTATGCAAGTTCTATGACTATTCCTGATTTTCCTCTTGGATATTCTCGTGCCGGCTACACGTTTCTTGGCTGGAATACTTCGATTGCAGGAACCGGGAAAAGTTACGCGATTGGCGACTCCTTCACTTTCTCCGCATCTAACGCGATGCTATTTGCTCAATGGAAAATAAATCAGTACACGATTAATTACGACGCAAATGGAAATAGGGTTGGAAGAGTTCCTTCAAGCGTCACTCAAGATTTCAATACAAACATAGCAATTGCTGCACCTTCTCAAGTCTTTACAAAGATCGGGTACACATTTCAAGGTTGGAATACTTCAAGAGATGGATCGGGGAAGACTTATCGCGTTGGAGAAAGCCTCTTAGTCGGTGGCGCAAATCAAACTTTATATGCCTATTGGGTTCCAAACGCATACAAGGTGACTTACATCAGCACAGCTAACGTTTACCTTGATAGTGGAAGTTTCGTTACGGGCGGCTCTATTTTAAAGCCTCCATCTCCACCGGCCCGCGATGGTTACAAATTCCAAGGGTGGTCGAATTCTCCGTCGAGAAATAAGTTGCTTTCGTTCCCATACTCACCTGGGGTAACACGAAATATTTCGCTTTATGCGGTTTGGACAAAGACAAAGTAAAAAAGCTTTCCTACGAATATTCGCAAATTAACATTTTCAAAGATGTAAAAAATTCTTAACTTTGCGTCCTTGGCCGGAGTTGAACCGGCGACCTACCGCTTAGGAGGCGGTTGCTCTATCCACTGAGCTACAAGGACCTGTGTGTTTCGAATTACATTTCGGCTGCCCAAGTAAATGCCGCAGAACTTGAGGATCTTCGCGAACTGATTCGCAAAGCGGATCCCGATGTCGTTATCAACGCGGTTGATCCTCGCTATGTCATGCCTATTTTTCTCGCGTGCGAAATTGAAAATACAAATTACATCGACATGGCGATGTCGCTTTCAAGGCCACATCCTCACTACCCGCATCGTGAAACTGGAGTCAAACTTGGCGACGAACAATTCGCTCGCGACTGGAACTGGGAAGAACGAAAGATTTATGCGCTGGTAGGAATGGGCGTTGAGCCTGGCATGAGCGATATTTTTGCTAAATACGCAAACGATGAACTCTTTAGCCGAATT
>RHAU01000012.1 GCA_010032125.1 Actinomycetota bacterium
GCAGTTGTCAAAGGTGACCAAGTTGCATTATCTATTTCGGCGGCATCAATTCTTGCCAAGGTTCATCGAGATAGATTAATGGTGGAACTTGATGGAAAATATCCTGGATATGGACTGGCGGATCACAAAGGTTACGTGACAAAAATTCACCAGGCGGCTATGGAAAAGTTGGGTGTAAGTGAAATCCATCGACGTTCCTATGCAAACGTTGCCGCCATCATCAACAGTCAGAACTAGTCCACACGTAATTTATCTACAACATTCGCTTCCACAATTGTGACTTAAATTCAACCCATGGCTATTCGCGCGAGCGCGCAAACTCTCGGCTCGCGAGGCGAGGATATTGCAGTTCGATTTTTAACTTCTCGCGGCTACTTCATCATTGACAGAAACTGGCGTATCCGCGAAGGGGAGCTGGATATCGTCGCGAAATCTCCAGAGCAGGTATTTATTTTCATCGAGGTTAAGGCGCGCAGTAGCGCAGCTTTTGGCGATCCGCTTGAGGCCATCTCTAAAGAAAAAGCCCTCCGCATTCAGCGATTGGCGCTCGCCTGGCTCGCAACGCATCAGCTACTTGGCGCGGAATATCGAATCGATGCGATTGGAATTCTTATCGGGCGCTCAGGGGAGATTTCTATCGACCACCGAGCGGGCGTTCTATGAGTCTGGCTCGCACCCAAAGCATTTCACTTCAAGGACTACGTGGCGAACTTGTAGATATCGAAGTTGATGTTGCTCACGGACTTCCCAGCTATTCGCTTTTAGGTCTTCCAGATGCGGCTCTTAACGAATCACGCGATCGAATTCGCGCAGCGATCTCTAATTCAAAACTTCAATGGCCCAATAAGAAAGTGACAGTTTCGCTCTCGCCGGCATGGCTACCTAAGAGCGGCTCGAGCTTTGATCTACCCATTGCTATTGCAATTCTTTTAGCCCAGGGCCTGGTAGAAAGAGATGAAGACAAAAAACGAGTTTTAATAGGCGAACTAGCACTCGATGGTGGAGTCAAACCAGTGCGCGGAGTTCTTGCGATGGTCATTGCTGCGCGAGATCGTGGAATTAAGGAAGCGATTGTTCCTTTGAGTAATTTTGGTGAAGCATCGTTGATTCGTGATATCGACGTTGTTGCGGTCGCCTCACTGGGAGATGCAATTCTCTGGATTTCTACAGGCCAGAAAATTGAACAACCTCAATTATCGATTGTTATGGAAGAACAAAGTTCTTGCGATATGTCAGATGTCAGGGGTCAAGATAGTGCGAAATTTGCCTTAACTGTTGCTGCAGTAGGTGGACACCACATTTTGATGATGGGTCCTCCAGGTACTGGGAAAACGATGCTCGCTGAGAGATTTACAACGATCATTCCGCCTTTGAGTGATGATGCAGCCATAGAAGTAACAGCAATTCATTCCATTGCAGGATACGTCTCGCAACGCGGATTAATGATGACAGCGCCGCCATTTATCGCTCCACATCATTCAACAACAGTTGTCGCAATGGTAGGAGGCGGATCACGCACTATCCGACCTGGCGCATGTTCGTTGGCACATCGAGGAGTTCTCTTTATCGATGAGGCGCCCGAGTGTGCGAGTGGAATTCTTGACTCACTTCGCCAGCCGCTGGAGTCAGGAATCGCATCAATTTCGCGGGCACATGGCACCGTCACATTTCCCGCGAAATTCATCTTGATTCTTGCCGCAAATCCTTGTCCATGTGGTCGTTTTGCTGGCCGCGGTAGAGCGTGCGAATGTTCATCGCTGCAGGTTCGGCGATATATGAATCGTCTCTCCGGTCCGCTCCTTGATCGCATAGATATTCAAATCCGTGTTGAACCTCCTACTCGTGCCGCTATGAGCGATGAGAATAAAGAAGAATCAAGTAAAGCCATTCAACGTAAAGTTCTGGAAGCCCGAGAGCGAGCAAAAGCTCGTTTTACGCAATTTCCGTTCACGCTAAATTCAGAGATTCCATCTGAACTATTACGGACGGAATTTCGTGCCGAGAAGAACGCGATGAATCACTTGCATCAACTTCTAGATGAAGAAGCAATTACCGCTCGTGGCTTTCATAAGGCATTGAGAACTTCGTGGAGTATTGCAGACCTCAAAAGTCTGCCAAGACCTGGAATTGAAGAAGTTCGCATGGCCCTCGAACTTCGGCAATCGCGTTCATGAGTCGCATTCAACTCTTTGCCGCACTCGATGGTGGCGATCGAATGTGGAGCGAAGAGATTGCCCTGCATGGAGCGGATCAACTTCTTCATCGCATAAGAAACGGTATCTATGACAATAAACGCGCAATGCGCAGAATCAAAACGAAACTTGAGAGCACCAGCGAAAATCAACTCATGGAAGAGGTTATCTCTGCCCAAGCGAGATTTATTACCCCTGAAAACCCAGAGTGGCCGCATTCACTTTCAGATTTAGTTGCACCACCTATTGGGTTAGTCGTGAAAGGTAATCCTCTGAAATGCGATTCGATTGCGATTGTTGGTACTCGAAACCCAACAAACTACGGCGCCCGAGTAGCGAGTGAGTTTGCATCAGGATTTGCAGATCGGGGGCTCGCTGTCATTAGTGGCGGCGCATATGGAATTGATACCCATGCACATAGAGGCGCGATAGCCGCAGAAGGGAGAAGTTATGCAATTTTGGCATCTGGAGTGACAGTGAAGTATCCGGCAGGTAATGAGAGACTCTTTGAAGAGATACTTGAAAACGGAGCCCTTGTATCTGAAGTTATGCCATCGGAGAGAGCCAGGCCGGAGAGATTCTTAACTCGAAATCGAATAATCGCAGCCCTTTCTCGAGCCACCATTGTCGTAGAAGCGGCTTTTCGTAGTGGATCACTTCGTACAGCGCGCGATGCTTCAGAAATGTTACGCACTGTTCTTGCAGTTCCTGGACCTATCACTTCACCGACTAGCGATGGATGTCATCGATTGATCGGTGAGAGATGTGCAGAGATTGTCACATCGGTCGCAGATGCGATGGAATTGATTCCACGAACTGCCTGTACCCTTTGTGCAGATGAGTCATAAATCTGCATTTGTAGCCATCGTTGGTCGGCCGAACACTGGAAAATCCACCCTCATCAATACCCTCGTCGGCGAAAAAGTTGCAATCACGTCGCACCATCCGAATACGACACGGAGCACAATTCGGGGAATCCTTACCTCGCCGGGAGTGCAATTCGTCTTTGTTGATACACCGGGAATTCATAAACCAAAAACGCTTCTAGGCGGCGCTCTCAATACCATGGTTGAAGAAGGAATGGATTCTGTCGACATTGCAATAATGTGTATTCCGGCAGTTGAGAAAATCGGCAGCGGTGATGAGTACATCGCGCGCGCCATTGCGGCAAAAAAAGAAGCGAAGAAAATTTGTGTCATCACCATGGTCGATATGGTGGACAAATCTAAGATTCCAAATCAATTACTTTCGGCGACCGAGTTAGCAAAAAAGTCTGGATTTGAATGGGATGAAATCGTCCCACTCTCGGCAAAAATCGATCTTCAAATCGATACCTTGCTCGAGGTTCTTGAAAAGTATGCTCCTGAAGGGCCCGCTTTCTACCCAGAGGAAATGAAGTCAGATCGCGATCGTGACTCGGTACTGGCAGATCTCATCCGAGAAGCGGCAATCGAAGGTTTGTTTGAAGAAGTTCCACACTCCGTTGCTGTCACTATCGATGACTTTTCTCAACGGGAGAATAAGAAGAACTTTTATGACATTCATGCCTCAATCATCGTCGAACGTGATAGCCAAAAGGGAATTCTCATAGGTAAAGGCGGCCAACACCTCAAGGAGATTGGGAGTAGAGCTCGAAGTGAAATTGAGAAAAATCTTGGTGGACGTGTCTATCTAGATATTCAAGTGAAAGTTATGCCTCGTTGGCAGAGTGATCCCAAGGCGCTATCAAAACTAGGGTTTACCCAACCGTAAAAATTCCTACGATTTCAAGGAGCGATGGGCGCGCTCTCGGGCTTTCTACTAGCGAAATATGACCCAATAAGTACAAGTGGCAGACCGATTGCGATGGCCAATGTAATGGGCTCTTTGAGAATGAAAATTCCTAGAACAACAGCGACCGCCGTATTTGGGTAAACGACGAGAGAGGCGCGTGCAGGTCCTATCTCGTTGAGAACGATAAAGAAAACCCAGAATGCGAGTGCGGTGCAGATAATTCCCAAACCAAGGGTCGAGTAAAGAGCTTTCGAACTCGGCATTTCCGTCGGCCAGTGAGTAATTGCCAAGGGCAGATAGATCAACGACGCGATACCCATTGCAATTCCGTTGATAGCGACGCCAGATACATTGGGAACTTTTCTGCTCACCATATTCACTGCCCATGCATATGAAACTGAGGCCAATAAAACTTTTGAGAGAGCAAAGAAATTATTGATGTCTCGAACTGATTCGACTCCCACAAGGAGTGCAATTCCAATGAGACCGACGGTGATACCGAAAATTCGCACTCGATGGGCAGCAGTTGAATCGCCAGTGTGGTGTGCGAAGAGGGTTGCCCAAATAGGCACTGTTGCGACGAGCAGCGCCACGACGCCTGAGGAAAGATCACGTTGCGCGCTCGTTATGAGGTACCAGGGTCCGGCCATCTCCAAGATGGCATAGAGGGCGATGTATCTCCAATATTGCAGCGCGCCGCGAAGCGATCCGTTATAGAGAGCGAGTGGAATTAATAAAGATGCACCGATTATTAAGCGGTTTCAAATTTCTTCCCGTCGCTGCCATATGTCACGAGAATTCCCGTTGATCCATCAACAACGACCTCAGGAATTCCGCCAACACGTGAGGCGACAACTGCCGTCTCACACGCCATCGCTTCAAGGTTCACAATCCCGAGTGGCTCATACATAGAAGGACAGACAAAGACGTGCGCTCCGGAGAGAAGTGCGACGAGTTCGTCGTGAGGAAGCATCTCTTTAATCCAGACAATGTTTGGGCGAGACTCTTTTAGTTCAGCGATAAGAGATTCAACTTCGGCGCCCACCATCGGTTCGTCAGGACTTCCCGCTGCAAGAACTAGAGCAAAGTTGCTAGGGACTTCTTTCCATGCACGGAGCAAATGTGCGAGACCCTTTTGGCGAGTGATGCGCCCTACGAAGAGGGCGTAGGTAGAGGTAATTCCATATTTCGCTTCAATTGCAAGGTTGCGCTGAGGGGAAAACTTCTCTGTATCTATTCCATTAAGAATTGTCACAATCTTTTCTGGATTAAGTGAGGGATACGATTTAAGAATGTCCGCTTTCATTCCATCGCTGACAGAAATAATCGCATCTGCGGCTTCGTAGCACATCTTCTCGACCCAGGAAGAGATGACGTAGCCGCCACCTAATTGTTCTGCTTTCCATGGTCTCAAAGGTTCGAGTGAGTGGGCAGTGATGACGTGAGGGATCCGATGCATCTTTGAAGCGAGATAACCAGCAAAATTGGCGTACCAGGTATGGGAATGAGCAATATCAACATTGCCTAGATTGAGAGCCATATCAGAATCAATCAATAAAGATTGAAGCGCCGGATTAATCTGGTCATACGGTGGTTGCAGCTCATAACCTCGAGCATCCTCTCGCGGAGTTCCAAAGCAATGAACGGATGTCGATACTCCCGACTCGCGAGATAAAGCAGAGACAAGTTCTTTAACGTGAACGCCAGCACCTCCATAAATCGCAGGAGGCCATTCCTTGGTCAGAACCCCGACAGATACCTGTTTTCCGTTCACATTCCAAGAGTATCGTTAGCACATGGCGCGCTTAGATCTTCCACTAGGAATCGTCCTTGCTGGCGGAGAAGGCAAGCGATTGATGCCACTTACAGCCGATAGAGCAAAACCTGCAGTCCCATTCGGTGGTTCTTATCGACTCGTTGATTTCGTTCTCAGTAATCTTGTTAACGCAGGTTTTTTGCGAATTGCAGTTCTCACACAATATAAATCCCATTCATTGGATCGACACATCACAACGACCTGGCGAATGTCGAACTTGCTTGGAAACTATGTCACTCCAGTTCCAGCACAACAACGTCTCGGACCACGGTGGTACACCGGAAGCGCAGACGCAATTTTGCAGAACTTCAATCTGATTCACGATGAAAATCCAAAACACATTCTCGTATTCGGCGCCGATCACGTTTACCGAATGAATCCAGATCAGATGTACCAACAACATCTCCAGACTGGGGCAGGCGTCACTGTCGCTGCTATTCGAGTTCGAAGAGAAGAAGCTTCACAATTTGGAGTTATCGAGTTAGCAGAAGATGGAATATCTATTAAGGCTTTCCACGAAAAGCCGGAGAACCCTCCAGCAATGCCGGGACATCCCGATCTTGCGCTCGTCTCGATGGGAAATTACATATTTAGACGTGATGCCATGGAAGAAGCGCTGATCTTGGATTCTGAAGATATTGACAGCAGACACGACCTAGGCGGAAACATCATCCCTGCCATGACCAGAGCGGGAATCGCGAAGGTGTATGACTTTGCAAATAATGTTGTTCCAGGAGAAACCGAGCGCGATAAAGGTTATTGGCGCGATGTGGGTTCCATTGATTCATACTACGAAGCGCACATGGACCTTGTTTCAGTTCACCCAATCTTTAATTTATATAACCGACAGTGGCCAATCTTGACCAATCCACCGTCTCTGCCGCCTGCAAAATTCTCTGAGCGCGGAATCGCTTTCGACTCTGTTGTAGGGGCAGGATCGATTATCTCTGGCGGAGAAATGCATCGAACAGTTGCCTCCTATGACGTCATGGTCGGTCGTGATGCAAAGGTAGAAGGATCGGTTTTAATGCCTTCGGTTCGAGTGGGAGATGGGGCTCAGGTACGAAATGCAATATTGGATAAGAATGTGATTATCGAAGCCGGAGCGCGAATTGGCTTTGATTTTGCGCGCGATCGTGAGCGTTTTACAGTTTCAGCGGGTGGCATCGTTGTCGTAGGCAAAGGCGTAACTGTTACTCGCTAAACCATCCCACGTTCAAGACCATCGATGATTTCATCTCCGTGAGCGATTGTTGCTTCAATATCTGCAAGTTTTTTTGCGGCGTTAAGTTGCTGGAACATTCGATGATTCTTCTTGAGCAATTCGCGATTGCGATCTAAATAGTGCCAGTACAAAGTCGTGAAAGGACACGCTTTCTCTCCGGTTCGCAGTTTCGGATTGTAAATACACGAGCCGCAGTAATTAGACATCCTTGAGATATATGCGCCGCCTGCAATGTATGGCTTCGTTGACATCTTTCCGCCATCAGCGTGCATACTCATGCCGATGACATTGGGAACCATGACCCAATCTGCGGCGTCGATAAAGACTCGGCGCATCCATGCCAGGAATTCTTGTGGATTGATGTCAGCAAGCATGGCGAGGTTGCTTAACACCATTAGACGTGGAATGTGATGGACCCAAGCCCGATCTTCAATATCTTTTATCGATGTTGCGACACATTTCATTGATGTCTGAGATGGATCACTAAAGAGGGGAAGAAGCTTTCGCTGTGATCCGAAGTGATTCCATCACTTCTTTGTCAATTAAATCTCGATCTGAATGCGGGTATTGAGGCCATCGGTAAGGTTCTTTTGGCGGTGGCAGTCGATTTTCTTCATCGTAATTCCAATCGCCACCAACCGGTTTATCTCCCTCCATAAGAATGTTGAGACGTTTGCGTTGCCAGCGATAGAAATTCTCCATCTTCATCGATTTCTCTTTGCTTGCCCATTGCGAGAAGAGTGTGCGAGGAGTCAAAAAGAAATCATTGTCAATAAATCTGACCCCCAAAGTCTTGAGCGATTCATAAAGCCGAAAGGATGAAGGCTCTACCGCAACAACTTCGGTGTAGGAATCTTTGATAGAACTTATTCCCTCAGCAGTAGTGGGAGCTTTGAGATACTTAACTGAAAACCCTTCTGATTCCAATTCTTTGGCAAAGTGTCGTGCTGCCGAAAGCATGAAAAAGATTCTTTGACGGTGCCAACGCTGCGAACGCAACATTCTCTCGCTCTCCACAAGGAGAATGTCATGAGTTTGTGGCTTAGCCAGTGCAAGTGCACCGCGATTTCGGTGAAGATTGTCATGCGCGACATAAATGAGTGTCTTCGCCATTCGAGAAAGAGTAGTCGTGACCGGGTAGAATCGCCCCAGGGTCAGAGTTGATCCCTCATCCACAGTTATCTATCGGAGAAGAATCCTCATGCGTTTTGGTGTTCTTACTGGCGGCGGCGATTGCCCAGGTCTTAATGCGGTTATTCGAGCCGTGGTTCGAAAAGGTGAAAAGGAATACGGATACGAATTCATTGGATTTCGTGATGGATGGAAAGGGCCGCTCGAAGGCCTGACAATGCCGCTCAACATTGCGGCGACGCGTGGAATCTTGCCACGGGGTGGAACCATTCTCGGTTCATCTCGCACTAATCCATTCAAGATTGAGAATGGCGTAGAGCGAATCAAGGAAAACCTCGCAAAGATGAATATCGATGCTTTAATCGCAATCGGAGGCGAGGACACTCTTGGAGTTGCTACAAAACTTGATGCACTTGGTGTAAAAGTTATTGGCGTTCCAAAAACAATTGATAACGATCTTAATAACACTGATTACACATTCGGTTTTGATACTGCGGTCAACATCGCAGTCGAAGCGATAGATCGACTCCATACAACCGCCGAATCACATCATCGCGCTCTCATCGTAGAAGTCATGGGACGTCATGCTGGTTGGATAGCACTACATTCAGGACTTGCTGGAGGAGCGGCTTGCATTCTTATTCCGGAAGTTCCTTTTGATATCGACAAAGTATGTAAATATGTGGAGTCGCGATTTAAACAGTCTTACGCGCCCATCATCGTTGTTGCTGAAGGTGCACTTCCAAAAGATGGTGGCATGGTTACGAAGGACTCAACACTGGATGCTTTTGGCCATGTAAAACTTTCTGGCATCGGTGAATGGTTAGCTCAAGAGATTGAAAAACGCACGGGCGCAGAAGCACGCACCTCTATTCTCGGACATATTCAACGCGGAGGAACTCCGACCGCATTTGACCGAGTATTGGCTACTCGATTTGGTCTACATGCGATTACCGCCGCACATGATGGTGATTGGGGCAAGATGGTTGCGTTACACGGAACCTCCATCGTCCGCGTCCCACTCTCCTCAGCGACCGATAAATTGAAGACTGTCGATCCTGCGCTTCTTGCCGAAGCAGAAGTCTTCTTCGGATAATCGATTAGCGCCTAGGTCGCCGAACTCTCTACCCTTACGCCATGTCTTCCTCGCATCCGATCGATGCTCTTTTTGATGCATCACTGCCTGCTGCGCAGCAACCACAATGGCCAGATCAAGGCGCTGTTGTTTCTGCCGTTGCGGAGTTGCGAAAGCTTCCGCCCTTAGTTTTCGCCGGCGAATGTGACAATTTAAAAGCTCGTATTGCAGATGCAGCGGCTGGTAGAGCATTTTGGCTTCAAGGTGGAGATTGCGCTGAAACTTTTGCTGCAGCAACTGCAGATTCCATTCGCAATCGAATCAAGACAATTCTTCAAATGGCTGCAGTTCTTCAATACGGAGCGAGCCTTCCCGTTCTCAAAGTCGGTCGCATGGCCGGCCAATTCGCTAAGCCGCG
>RHAU01000111.1 GCA_010032125.1 Actinomycetota bacterium
TCACCATGATTATCCGGCCACGGATATTCAAGCGAAGAAAGGTTGTGCGTTTGTCGCACCAATCAACGGAGTAGTTGAAGATGTCATTAAGAAAGATCTTTGGAGTGGAAAGACTAACCTTGGTAAAGATCGCGGGGGACTAGCGGTTTCCATCATTGGCGAAGATGGTGTTCGCTATTACGGCTCACATTTGTCGAAAATCGAACCAGGAATCGAGCCAGGTGTTGTAGTGACTGCTGGTCAAAAACTAGGTGAGGTTGGATCCACGGGAAGCGCACGTGGGACCGCACCACATTTACATTTCGGAATTTCATATCCAACAAAACCCGGTGATTGGGCCATACGTCGAGGCGTTCTTTATCCCTGGAAATATCTCGATGCGTGGAAAGCTGGGAAAGATCTTTCGCCAGCGAGTGCTATTGCAAAAGTGAAAACTAAAGCCGGAAAATAAGAAAGCCCCGGATTTCTCCGAGGCTCTCCTTGCAATTTAAGTGATTACTTATTTGCAACGACCTGGTCGGCCTGTGGACCCTTAGGACCCTGGACGACTTCGAAAGTCACTGACTGACCTTCTTCAAGGGACTTGTATCCATTTCCTTGGATTGCTGAGTAGTGGACAAATACATCTTGTCCGCCACCGTCTACGGCGATAAAGCCGAAGCCCTTTTCAGAGTTGAACCACTTAACTGTTCCTGTTGCCATGTAGCTTTTTTCCTTCGATTTGTTCGGGGCAGACTAAGTTTTCTTGCCTGCCAGTCTTCCCGTTCTCCAAACCGATTCAAGCAAAAGCCATCAAGCGGATACAGATAAGCGTTGGACTAGTGCTGAGCCTACCTTCCCGTTGGTGTAATGAAAATCGGGTGCCAGAAATGAGGGCTTGGCAAAGCGGTTCGATGCGGAGCAGAATGCCGCTCTCGCTAGGTGGGCTGGGGAAGGTCGCATCTAACGGTAGATGCGGCTTGCTTACCTAGGAGCTGCAATGACGAACGCACCACGCATGTTGACCTCGGAAGGTGTCGGGGCCAGCCACGGAACTATCACTATTTATTCGGCTCCCAAACCGGTTTTGCGCCATATCGAATGGACGATCGGAAACCTTCTTGGCATCCCCATCTCGCTGAATTGGAAAGTTCACCGATTGTCTCCATCCACGATGTGGAGTGAACTTCATTGGAATGGAACGTATGGGATTGCATCGCAGATTGCGAGTGAATTGAAAGGTTGGCATTACCTGAAATTTGAAATTTACGAATCTGCAAAGAATGGAAGTGACGGTTCGCTTTATATGTACACACCAGAGTTGGGAATGTTCTTTAGCCATGTTGGTCCTCATGGCGATGTGATGATTAATGAGAATCAGATTCAAACAATTATTCGTGAAAATGTCAGCGAAGTTGATGTAATCGAGAAACTTGAGAGAGCAATCGGGAAACCTTGGGACGATGCGCTCGAGCCATTTCGTAGATCCCACAATGAATTAGCAGAGGAGAGTGTTAGACTCTCGGTATGACCGATGAGCAAACCACCTTAAAATCGCTGCCGCTTATTATCGCGGCATCAATACTCGCGATTGCAATGGGATTAGGTTTAAATCAAGTTGGAAAAGGATTTGCCTCCCGTGCCGGTGAAGGCATTTCCGTTACTGGCTCTGCGAAAGTCGATGCGACCGCGGACAAAGCGGTATGGCCGCTCAATGCAGAACAAGTCGCTCCGACTCTTTCCGCCGCGGTAGCAAAAGTGAATTCGGCTGTGGAAAGTGTTACGAAATATCTCACCGATGGAGGAATCCCATCCTCGGCAATCGAGTACGCATCTGTTTCGGCTTATCCTCAAGAAGAGTATGTCAATGGAAATAGCACGGGGCGAGTGCTGAACTACCGCGCTTCTCGAACTATTACTGTACGAACTTCCGATGTTGAACTCGTACAAAAACTAAGTCAGGGAATTGGAACGTTGTTAGCAACCGGTGTCAGTGTTTCGAATTACGGTCCACAATATTATGTTTCCAAACTCAGCGATTTGCGTCCCGAATTGTTGAAGCAGGCAATGGAAGATGCGAAGGTGCGAGCAGAAGCCATTGTTGAAGCAACAGGCGGAAAAGTAGGGCCGGTGATGAGCGTGCGATCAGGGCCGTTCCAAGTCACCTCACCTGATTCCACCGATGTTTCTGCTGGAGGTTATTACGACACTTCAACAATAAAGAAGACAATCACTTCTACGGTGACTGTCATGTTCAAAGTCAAGTAAG
>RHAU01000112.1 GCA_010032125.1 Actinomycetota bacterium
TCTCTTAATGACGTAGTACTGCTGGCCCCATGTCCAAAGGTTTGTTGTCGACCAGTAAATCAAAACTCCAATAGGGAAGTTAACTCCTGAAACCGCGAAAATTAATGGGAAGAGATACAACATGATCTTCTGTTGCTGCAACATCATGTTGTTGGATGAATCAAGTTTCGGCATTCCCTTTACCATCAACTGACGTTGAGTTGTGAAAGTTGTAACTGACATAAGAGCAATCAACAAAACGGTGACTATTTTTACTGTCCCACTTGTAGAACCAAGAAATGTTTGTGAGATTGGCGCACCAAAGAATTTTGCTTGGGCTGCTTGGGCTGCTAATTCTTGAGTAAGCGCTCCTCGAGCTTGCGGTGGATTTTTTCCGATTCCATTCAACACAGTAAAGAGTGCGAAGAAGATTGGTGCTTGGGCAAGGATAGGAAAGCATGAAGCTAGGGGATTGGTTTTATGTTCTTTATATAACTTCATTAGTTCTTCGGACTGTTTCTGACGGTCATCTTTATACTTCTGTTGAATCTTCTTCATCTCTGGTTGAAGTGCAGTCAAAGCACGTTGGGATTTAATTTGTTTGACAAAGAGTGGAATGAGAAGAGTTCGAATCATCACCACAAGGCCAATGATTGAGATACTCCACGTCACACCACTTGTTGCACCAGAGACTGGTGATAACACCTTATGTATGACGACCATAACCCCCGATACCAACCAATACAGTGGATCTAGAATCGCGCCCATTTATCGCACCCCTTCGAAAGTATTGATTTTGGCTGTTTTTTCGAGTGTTTTAGCATCGAGTTTTAGAGTGCCCAGAACAATGCGCTCGGGGACATAATCCACTCCACCATGGCTCCACGGGTTGCAGCGAAGGATTCGCCAAGCACCAAGGATGAGGCCGAGTAGATTAAATTTTTGAATTGCTGTGTAGGTGTAATGAGAACATGATGGGTAGTACTTACAACGTGGAGCTAATCCCGGCGCTATGAAAACTTGCCAAACTTTTATCAGACCTAGAAATGGATAGGTGAGGAGTTTCATGGGTTCACCTTTGCGCCACTTTTCGCAGAAAGTGAAATAAAAAGTTGGTTCACTTCATCATCAATCGTTTTTGGTTTCTTCGCCGCTTTAATGACTGTTAATGAGCGTTGTGGGAGTAAATGCAATGCGCTCCTTGAAGCATGTCGAAGTTGTCTTGTAACTCGGTGTCTTGTTACAGCGCCACCGATGCTTCGGTTGACAATAAAACCTACTTGGGGAGAATCAATCTGTGAATCTAAAAGTAAATAGCCGTTGAGGTGTTCTGTCTTCGAACGAATAGAAGAGCGGGTAACACGCGCGAAATCCTCACGAGAGGTGAGTCGATTCTTGGGTGCTAACACGCCAACCTGATCCTTAGAAAAGTGAGATTAAGCGGAAAGACGTGCGCGACCCTTGGCGCGGCGAGAAGAAAGAACTGCTCGACCACCACGGGTTGCCATACGAGCACGGAAGCCGTGCTTCTTCGCGCGCCGACGGTTATTCGGCTGGAAAGTGCGCTTCATGGGTTTTCTCCTTAGAACACGTCTTAAGGTCTGACGGAGCCTTAAGAACAGGGGGCAACCGTAGCGGGAGCACTCCCTATCTGGAAAATTGTGGATAACCCCTTGCTTTTATCTGGAAGAAGCCCTACTTTCCGCCTCTATCCACAGGCCCTCACGATTTTCGAGGGTTTTGAAGGCTAAAGTCGAAGTTTAGACCACAGCCTGTGGATAACTTTGTGGATAGTTTTTAGAGGGGTTGGGGAAGATGGCTGGAGTTGAGACAGAAGAGACAGCAGAGCTCATCGACCTGTGGAGTGGGGTTGTTCGCGCCATCTCTCAAGACTCCCCCCAAAACCGCGCGTTTTTAACTTTAACGAAACCATTAGGACTCCTGAAGGGCGAAGGGGGTTCTAACCTCCTTCTTGCTGCACCTAATGTTTTTGCTAAAGATGTTTTAGAGAGTCGCCTACGTCCAGCCCTTAATGAGGCGCTTTCCGCAAAACTTGGCGAAAAGATCGATATCGCAGTGAAGGTGGATGAGTCTTTGGATATCCCGCCGGCTGATCCTGAAATTATTGAGGTTGAGTTTGAGGCGCCACGTGCGGGAACGGGTCGCCAAGAAGTATCGGTCAAGAGCCAAGAACCAACCCAACTTAATCCGCGCTACATATTTGAAACTTTCGTTATTGG
>RHAU01000113.1 GCA_010032125.1 Actinomycetota bacterium
CCGCGGATTGCAGAGACGCGAGCTCGTGAAATGGGCTGTCTATAGGCGATAACTGCGAGCGTCTCCAACGCTGCCTGCGTTAACTTCGCCTGTTGACCATCGAGGACAAATTTCTCGACAAGTGGTGACAAATTCGGATGGCTGTAGAAACGCCAGCCACCAGAAATCTGCTTGAGCACGAAACCGCGATCTTCGCTCTCGTACTCACTTTGAAGGCGCTTGAGGGCCTCAGCAACCGTTTCCGTTGGGTATTCGGTTATTTGCGCAAGGACAACCTCAGAAACCGGCTCCTCCACGACCATCAAGATCGCCTCTAATGATCTATCGAGATCACGATTGGTCATGGCTGCTCCCCTTCACTCTCGACTGTCGGCAGACGGTCGAATTCATCGCTCACTTCCACAATTCCAGTCTCCGAACCAACCCATGAAACTTGAAGCTCTCCCAAGGCGACCACCTGTTCAAAGCGGACCTGACCCTCTCGATAAAGCTCCAGCAAGGCCAAGAACCTGGCTACCACCACGAGTGTGTTGGAGGCATCGGCCACAATGGCCCGAAAACTCATTGATTTATGCTCACGAAGTGAAGCGATAACCTGCTTGGCCTCTTGTGCAACGCTGACCAGCGGTAGATGGAGGTGGTCAACGCTCAATGTAGGCGTGGTTTTCGGAGTCAGTACCCGGTTAGCAATCGCAGCAAAGCGCTCAGGTGTCACGCCAATAAGCACCTCAGGCAAGAGCGCTGCAAAGACGGGATCGAGCGAGACGCTTCTCGCAAAGGTTTTTTCAGTCTCAAGAATCCGCTCTTCAACAATCCGAGCAATCTCTTTGAAGGCGCGATATTGAAGCAAGCGAGCGAAGAGGAGATCCCTCGCCTCAAGGAGAGCTAAATCTTCCTCGTCGTCAATCTCCCCCGATGGAAGGAGTCTGGCGGCTTTAAGATCTAAAAGTGTGGCTGCGACGACAAGAAATTCAGTGGCCTGATCAAGGTCCCAACCATCATCGCTAGATTCCAAAGCCCTGATATGTGAAATAAATTCATCGGTAACGGTCGCAATTGCAACATCGGTGATATCCATGCGATGGCGCGAAATCAATTGCAAGAGAAGATCAAACGGCCCATCGAAATTACTGAGATGAACATTGAACCCAGGTACGCGACCTTCACCGCTCAACGTTGTTGCACCAGCGGTTGGCGCCATTGAACCTAAAGTGTTACTTGAGGGTTCAACATTGTCATTGTTCATGAGGGTCGCAACTCTACGCGTGTCTTACACAAGTTCCCGATAACGCTATGCGTAAAGTCGCGGCATGGCAAAAAGTGCTCAAGAGATTTCTCGTTTGAACGCTAAATCGACATTTTCAAAAGCAGATAATGAAGTTGTCACAACAGCGTCAGTTCTTGGAAAACCGGAGAAGAGATTTGCAGAACCAGCGGCTCTTCTCGAACATGGAAATGCGCGGATTATTTCCGTTGTCAACCAAAAAGGTGGAGTAGGAAAAACAACTACCACTATCAATTTAGGCGCTGCATTCGCTGAACTTGGTCGCCGCGTGCTTCTTGTTGATTTCGATCCTCAACATTCATTATCTGTTGGCCTCAATGTTTCGACGCGAGATATTGAAGGTTCGATTTACGACTTGATGATGGACGAATCAACGAAAATCGATGATTTTCTCTTGAAAACAAGTGTTCCAGGTATGGACATGATCCCGGCCCATGAAAACCTTGCCGGCGCAGAAGGTGGACTCGTTAATGTTATAGCTCGCGAAAAAGTTCTAAAGAGAGTTCTTGCACCGGTCCAGGATTTCTACGACGTAATTCTCATTGATTGCCAACCGTCGCTCGGACTTCTTACCGTCAACGCGCTCACCGCTTCACACTGGGTTCTCGTGCCTCTTGAGTGTGAATATTTCGCGCTGCGTGGCGTGGCTCTTCTTGATGACATCATCAAGAAAGTTCAAGTGAATACAAATCCAGAACTCCAATTGCTTGGAATTTTGCCCACAATGTTCGATCGCAAAACTGTCCATAGCCGTGAAGTCCTTGAGCGCATCAACGATGCCTTCCCGGACAAGGTATGCGATACCACCATCGCCCGTACCGTTCGTTTCCCGGAAACAACAGTTGCTGGTGAACCGATTACTTCGTATGCAAGTTCTTCCGTCGGCGCAGCTTCTTATCGCCGTCT
>RHAU01000114.1 GCA_010032125.1 Actinomycetota bacterium
GTCACCCAATCGCAGATCGCGACGGAACCAGAAAATAGCTCGCTTGCTCATGGCAAGATTCAACCATTATGCAGTCAATTAAGCGCTACCAAGTTCGAGGATTGCCAGGTAAGGTCGAAAGAGCGAATTTCAACGGAAGGCTCGTTGATTATTGGGCTCCAGAAGGCGGCAGCAACCGAGTTCTCATCGCGCATGATGGACAAAATATCTTCGATCGAAGAACCGCCACTTTTGTGTACACCTGGCGGTTAGCTCAAAACGCAATTCGAGTCTCGAAGGAAATGGGCGAAAAACCTCCGGTTGTGATTGGCGTATTTCACAGCAGTTCAAAGTCGGATCCTCACGGACGCGGAAAAGATTTATCGCCTGAAGATCCATTTCGTGAGGGAGTAAAGCCGCTCATCACTCCCACAATCACCGTCGATGAACTCCGAGGTAATGCTTATCTCAATCAGATTTTCAATGAGATTGTTCCTGCGATTGTCGATGAGACAAAGTCGGAATACTCGCCACAACGCACCGCCATGATTGGTTCATCGATGGGTGGATTAGCAACGTTGTATGCAGCCACCCGTATGAGTGAGAAATTTTCCACAGCACTTGCTCTCTCGACACATTGGCCATTAGGTGGAAACCCGCTTGTTGATTGGCTACTTCCCCGAATTCCCCAGGCTGGTATCGCAAAAGTTTGGATGAGTCGCGGCACCAAAGGTCTCGATGCAACGTATCCGCCATTTCAAGAGTACGCGGATTCACGTATGGCTGACCTTGGTTGGAAAGGTAAGCGTTTTACTTCAAAGGTCTATCACCGAACAACGCATAACGAACGGTCGTGGGCCAGTTATGTCGATGAACCACTTCGGTTCTGGCTCAATACTTAATTGTAAAGCTCTGAATTTTTGAATAAGCAACTTCGCCAGATTCATTTCTGGCAATCGCAACCGCCTCAATTGTCGTGCCTGACTTGAATTTCCTTGGTTGGATAAATGCTCGGTAAAGATCTCCATCAATATCGTCGCTCTTAAAAGTTCTTCTATCGGCAGTTCCCAAATTCACCCATGTGCTCTTCCCCTTTATCCTCATCTGGAAGTTCACTTGCACAAATTCATCTCCGGGAACGGTTGCTCGAAGTCCTAGCCAATACGGTGTTGCATAGTCATAGGCAATCTTCTGGAGGTTGACACTGAGTTTTGTTGTCGCAGTAAATTTCGAATCAGCCTTGAGAATCACGGTGGATAGCGCTGGAACTTTCAATGAGATCTTCTTTCCAGCAACGGCGGCCGCTGTCGTGGGTCCGTAGATCTGATCCCACGTCGAATTGGTTGAGACCGGGAACGTTATAGCTTCAGGCTTTTCGCCAGAATTAAAAATAACCGCATATTCCTGGCCATCGAGATATCGAGACATTGCGACTGCACTTCCCTCGGTTGCACGAAGTTGCTGCGTTCCTTTTCGAAGTGCTGGATTTTCTCCGATTAATTTTCCAATTCCCTTTAATTGCACTTCCAGAGGATTTATCACATCGAAGGCGCTCTTATCACCTATCGGCTTACCACCAATGCGATATTCGCTCTTCCAATCATCGACTTGTGTGGGGAATAAGTCTTGCCGTGATTTGCTATCGCCACCTTCACCAGTCAGACCCTTCTCATCTCCGTAATAAAGAACTGGAGCTCCTCTTGAAAAGAAGAGAACGTCGTTGGCCAACTTCGCTCGCGCAAGGGTTAAGTCTTCATCGCGGAATGTTGCCGAATATAAGAAATAGCCAACGCGACCCATATCGTGATTGCCAAGGAAGGTTGGTTGTCCATATGCGCTGGTTGTTGCTGTTGTATAAACATCATCCGTATTAAAGAGATCAACTAATCGGTATGCCTGTCCTGAAGCACGTACATACGCGATGGCACGATTTTGGAATCCAAAATCTAAGATACTTGGAAATTTCTGGTCAGTGATAAATGAGGCAAGGTAATACGGGTCTGTGTCATATACCTCGCCATATATGGGAAATTCACTTTTTCCCGCTGCTTTCGCTGCGGCCAAGACTTTAGGAAGAAATGCGACCCAGAACTCGGGGTTGACGTGTTTCGCGGTATCAATGCGGTAGCCATCAATATCAAACTTGGTTATCCAACTAGACCAGAGATCAATCATTCCTTTAACTACTTCTGGTTTCTCGGTAAAGAGATC
>RHAU01000115.1 GCA_010032125.1 Actinomycetota bacterium
GAAGGTTCTGTTGCAGTCACTGGTTCTGCAATTCAATGGCTTCGAGATCAATTGCAAATCATCGGAGCGGCTCCAGATGTCGAAGCGTTAGCATCAAGCGTTTCCGATAATGGTGGCGTTTATTTTGTGCCCGCTTTTTCGGGATTATTTGCTCCTTATTGGCGCAATGACGCTCGTGGTGCGATTGTTGGTCTGACACGTGCAGCAACGAAAGCCCATCTTGCGCGCGCTGCACTTGAAGCAATTTGTTATCAGACTCGCGAAGTTTTGGATGCAATGGCAGCTGATAGCGGAGTCAAACTTCCTGAGATGCGAGTCGATGGTGGAATTACCGCAAACGCTCTATGTATGCAGATGCAATCCGACATTATGGGAATCGATGTCGTGAGACCCCAGATTATTGAGACGACTGCGTTAGGTGCGGCATATGCAGCAGGACTTGCGGTTGGCGTTTACTCAGATACTCAGCAGCTGCGGTCTCAGTGGAAAGAAGGCCGACGTTGGAAAGCACATCTTTCAAGTGATCTTGCCACAACAGGATTCACTCGATGGAAGAAAGCAATCGAGCGAACTCTGGACTGGGTGGATTAAATCTCTTTAACTTCGAAAGTTAACGCGTTTTCGGGGCGAAGAATCGGTGCTGGTAAGCCAACTTTCATAAGCGAATCACCGCTGAGATCAGCGCCGCTATTTATCCACTGGGGAGGTTGAATCACCATCATTCCCGGATTACCCGCAGGCGTGACAACATTGACTCGATAGCGTTTCTCGGGATTAAGTCCGCGAAGTTGAATATGGGCAGGCTGTGACGTTGGAATCGTTTGAAGTTGAACGAAATTGAAGAGCCCTTCTCTTCGATCCTTTGATAGAACGCCGTAGAGATAATGAGAGTCATCGGGATAATCAATGCGAATCATCTCGCCTGAATGTATGAGTGATCGCTTGGACTTGTAATAAGTAATCCACGAACGCAACCCCGCTCGCTCTACTTCACTTGCCTCGGTTACATCCCATTCGATACCGGCATGTCCAAAAAGCGCAGTCGCAGCGCGCATAGAGAGCGAAAGCGTTCTTCCGGTTTGGTTGCCCCGGGTAGGTCCGATATGGCAGCCCAATAACTCTGGAGCAAAAAATTGGGCGCTCCATCGTTGAATTCGCTGACGTTCTAACGCATCATTGTTATCACTGACCCAGAATCGATCGACGTGGTCGGCGATTCCAAAATCTATTCGTGCGCCACCTGATGCGCAAGATTCGATTTCTAGTCCTGGATTTCTTTTCTTCAGCTCTGCAAAAAGACGGTAGATTGCTTTGGTCTGGCGATGCGTTGCGGCTTGCTCTAAATATCCAGCATCAATCAAGGTTCGATTGTGATCCCACTTAATGTAGGAAACTGTGTTCTCTTTGATAACTGAATCGACGCTCGTGAGTATGTATTCAAAGGCCTCGGGATGGGCGATGTTGAGAACTTGTTGATGACGCCATGTCGCAGGTATCCGTCCTTTTTCCTGCAATATCCAATCTGGATGTGACTTAAAGAGTTGCGAATCCTGACTGATCATCTCCCCTTCAAACCAGAGTCCGAATTGCATTCCTTTGGAACGTACATAATCGGAGATAGAACGAAGTCCATGTGGCCACACATCTTGGCTGACCTGCCAGTCACCGAGTCCAGAGCGGTCGTTTCGGCGTGAGCCGAACCAGCCATCATCAAGTACGACTCGTTCAACTCCAATCTCAGCAGCCGCATCAATGATTGGTTTGACGCGTTCATCACCATGGTCGAAGTCAATCGCTTCCCACAAATTCAATGTCAATGGACGTGGAGTCGTTGGGTGACTCTTGCGAGAACGTAGATATGCATGATGCGCTTGCGCTAAACCATCAAGACCTTCACTACTGTAAGCGGCAATTAGGCGAGGTGCTTCGTACAAATCGTTCTTCTTGAGCACCATCTCACCCGGCATGAAATATTCGCGAGCCCCGAGTGATTGCATTCCTTCATATGTCTTTTCGACCGAGTATTGCGAATTGCCGCTCCAGGAAAGTGCAATCGACCAAGCCTCGCCATTCGCAAAATTCGTCTCTCTCGTTAGGGCAATCTCGCCGATAGTGAAGTTGTGGCCACTTCTCCCCTCTAGGCTCTCGCGCACCCAACGGCCGATTCCAATATCTCTTCGTTGTGGATTT
>RHAU01000116.1 GCA_010032125.1 Actinomycetota bacterium
TTTATTTACGCAGGTTCAATGTCGACGGGGGATATCGTTGAATCACAATCTCAATGGTGGAATGCAGTCGTTCTCTTCCCGTCATTTGTCATCTATGTGATTTCTATGGTGGGCGAAACAAACCGCGCCCCATTTGATTTAGCAGAAGCCGAAGGTGAGCTCGTTGGAGGCTTCCACACCGAATATTCCTCGTTGAAGTTTGCACTCTTCTTCCTTGCTGAGTACGTCAACATCATCGGAGTTTCTGCACTGGCAACCACTCTTTTCCTTGGGGGACCAAGTGCACCCCCGGGATTGGGATTTACCGAAGCGTGGCTCGGGGGTTGGTTCACTTTTATCTGGTTCTTTATCAAAGTATTTCTCTTCTTCTTCCTCTTCGTCTGGCTCCGCGGAACGCTTCCACGTCTTCGCTATGACCAATTTATGAAGTTTGGTTGGAAGGTTCTAATCCCCGTCAACGTTGCGTGGATTCTTGTTGTTGCAACACTTCGAGTTATGACTCAACAAGGAGCCCCACAATTCCTCATCGCAGGTTTTACTCTCGCAGTCGTTCTTGCAGTATTAGGAGCGACATCTCTGTATGAATCAAGTAAGCGAAAAGCAGAAGAGCGAGCACGTTTTGTAGGCGAGATGCCTGAACCGTCATTTCCCGTTCCATCACTTCCAGGACGAAAGGAGATCGAATAATGAGCGATTTCCAGTTACAGCCCAAGCGATCTGATGCGATTGAAAAAGCCGGGGAGGCGAGCGTCCCTGTCACCGGGCAGGAAGAGGCGAGTTTCCTCAAACAACTCAAAGGATTTTGGGTCACTTTCTCAACGATGTTCAAGAAACCTCTAACGATTGAATATCCAGAAGTAAAGCCAGAAACAGCGCCGAGATTCCACGGACGTCACCAACTCAATCGATACGCAGACGGTCTAGAGAAATGTATTGGCTGCGAGTTATGTGCTTGGGCTTGTCCTGCAGATGCAATTTATGTTGAAGGCGAGAACAACAGCGAAGATCATCAAATTTCACCAGGTGAGCGACATGCAAAGGTTTATCAAATCAATTACCTCCGTTGCATCTTCTGTGGATTGTGTATCGAGGCATGTCCGACTCGAGCGCTGACCATGACAAACGAATATGAGATTGCCGACGACAAGCGTGAAAAATTGATTTGGGAGAAAGAAGATCTCCTTGCACCGCTTCGCCAAGGAATGTTGATGCCGCCACATCCTATGTATCCAGGCTCTGATCACCACACTTACTACCGTGGAGAGATTAAAGAATCTCATCCATCTCAAGAGGTCAATTCATGAGTGGAACGACGGTGATTTTCTGGTTGTTAGCTCCGATGACTGTCGCGGCTGCACTCGGAATGCTCCTCGTAAAGAAGGCGGTGCATTCTGCAATCTTGTTAGCTTTTGTGATGATTAACCTTGCGATTTTTTACATCATGCAAGATGCAGCTTTTCTTGGGATTGTTCAGATTGTTGTCTATACCGGCGCAGTCATGATGCTCTTCCTCTTCATCTTGATGTTGGTTGGTGTTGATTCCTCTGATTCCTTAGTAGAAAACATCAAGGGACTTCGTCCAACAGCAATCTTTACTGGTCTTGCTCTTATGGCGGTTCTTACTTCACTTATCGCTCGAGCTACGACCGGACGTTCCGTTGTGGGGCTGGAAGAAGCTAATTTCGAAGGTAATGTTCAAGGCTTAGCTCGATTGTTGTTCCGGGATTACGTCTGGGCTTTTGAAGTGATTTCAGCGCTGCTCATCACAGCAGCCCTCGGTGCGATGGTTCTGGCGCATACCGAGAAAAGTCCTGAAGCTCGGCTCTCACAGCGCGTTCGCTCGATGGCGAGATTTCGTGGCGCATCGATTGGAACGGCTGCAGGACTTCCTGGTTCGGGAGTATTTGCACGTCATAACGCGGTTGACGTACCAGCGTTGCTTCCTGACGGGAAGCCAAGTGATCTCTCAATATCAACTGTGTTGTCTCAACGTGGAGACGTTCAAGAAACCAAGAGTTACGCCCTTGAAGGTCTTCCCAAGATAGATGAGGAGGATTCGAAGTGAATCCGATGAATTTCATTTATCTATCAGCAATACTTTTTGTCATTGGTGCAGTTGGAGTAGTTGTGCGCCGTAATGCGATTGTGGTCTTCATGTGTATTGAATTGATGTTA
>RHAU01000117.1 GCA_010032125.1 Actinomycetota bacterium
TTGGGTTTAGTCACTTTTGTTGACATCTCACACCTTCTCCGTAGTGACCTTGCCCAACAAACCTGCTGGTTTGAAGACCAAGATGATGATCAAGATTGTGAAGACGACGCTCTGTGACCATTGCTGACCAAAAGCAATCGGCAGGCCGTCATTGAGACCTTGAATGAGTCCAATAAGAAGTGCACCGACAACGGCGCCCCATAGATTTCCAATTCCACCGAGAACTGCTGAGGTAAAGGCAATCAAGCCGAGCTGGAAACCGAGGCTGTAGCTCGTTGTGCCGATTGATTGCTGATAGAGCAAGCCTGCTGCTCCAGCCATCGCTCCACCGATAGCAAAGGTAAAGGCGATGGTCTTATTGACGTTGATTCCCATCAAAGTCGCTGCATCTTTATCTTGTGCTGTTGCTCGCATAGCCTTGCCATTTTTTGTCTCATTGACGATGTAATTAAGACCAAGAAGAAGTGGAATTCCAACAACAAAGAGAAGGATAGTGATCATGCTGATTTCGACACCCGCAACTACGATGTCGTTATCAGGAATAACAGTCGGCCATTGACGTGGTGTTGAACCGTTCCACTTCAAACCGATGAAGTTCAAAAGAAATGACATACCAACAGCGGTAATGAGCGGTGCAAGTTTCGGTGCGTTGCGAAGTCTGCGATAAGCCAACCGCTCAATCAAAACATTGATAATTGCACCAAAGACCATTACAGCAAAGAGACAAGAAATAAATGTAAGCCAGCCGGCAGGATTTGATTCGTCTTGCTTAAACCAGACTGTAATGAAGTACGAAGAGAAAACCGCGCTCAGCATAAAGAGATCGCCGTGCGCAAAATTAATAAGTTCGATAATTCCGTAAACAAGTGTGTAACCGAGGGCGATCAGTGCGTACAAGAGTCCATTTCGTAAACCAAGGACCGCTACTTGTGCGAATTGTTCCGGCGAGTGAAGGATGTTGACGATAATCCAAATTGCCAAAATGAGAGTGATAGTGATTGCACCGATACGTTCGATGCGTTGACGTCGAATCTGACCTGGAGTGCCCTTAAATTTCTGTACTTCCGCAACTTTTGCCAAAACTAACTCCTAGCTCTGCGAAGTTAAAAACCTTGGGTGGTCGCATTAGCGACCACCCAAGATATATTTCTAGCTTTTGTTACTTGACGGTGATCTTCTTGACGAAGGTCTCTGTCTTGTCCTTAACGATCAAGATAGTGATATCTCTTGAAAGAATGTCACCATTGTCGTCGAACTTCAGACGAGTACCGACAACTGACTTAGCAGCTGGGATATCAACCGTCTTCATCTTCATCCATACATCCTTACGAGTTCCGTTGGAGCGTGCGATGGAGTCAAGGATTACTTGAGCAGCAGCAGCGCCGTATACGGAGAAGGAGCTGGTTGGAGCTTCCTTGTACTTCTTCAAGTACGCCTTCTGGAAGTTCTCAGCAGCGCCACCCTTCGGGAACTGATCGATTGAAAGACCAGTGAAGGAGAGGTATGCGCCAGCTGCTTCTGGAAGAGCCAAGAAATCTGGGTATCCAGTGAAGCCGTCTGGCATCATGAACTTAACTTTGGTGTTGTCGCCAAGAATCTTTACTTTGTCCTTAACGAGCTGTCCACCATTGAGATCAAAGATTCCGCCGACATAAACCATGTCAGGGTTCAAAGCCTTGATCTTGTTGAAGAGAGCTTCGTAGTTAGGAGCTTTATCATCCCAACCTTCGCCAGCATCACCTTCAGAGAGAACTGTTAGTCCCAACTTCTTTGCAGCGCTGGTGAATGCTTGAGCAACACCTTGTCCATAAGTCTGACGATCGTTGAGAACGTAGACCTTCTGAACTCCGAGGCTCTTAGCAAATTCAGCTGCAGCACTTCCCTGGTTGTCATCTGTAGTTACTACACGCCAGTAGTTACGGAAACCTGTTGGGTAGTACTTCGATGGCTCACCTGGGCCCCATGCCTTTGTAAGACCTGGGTTTGTGTTTGCGTTGGAGACCATAACCATTGGACCCTTTGGATCCTGGTTCAAAATTGGAACGATGATCTTTGCGCAACCGGAGTTGTATGTACCCATAACTGCAACTTCGTCACGAGCTGCGACGTGTGCTTGTGCATTCTTTGCACACTGCGCGTCATCCCATGAACCTTTTGCAGC
>RHAU01000118.1 GCA_010032125.1 Actinomycetota bacterium
AAATGGGCGCCAGCAATTGCTGCGGGCAACACTGTCGTTCTCAAACCGAGCGATACGACTCCGGTATCAACGGTATGGATGGCTGAATTGATGCAAGAGTTTTTACCTGAAGGCGTTATGAACGTTGTTACAGGAAATCGCGATACAGGGCGTTTGCTTGTCGATCATGAAATCCCACAATTCGTGTCAATCACTGGCTCGGTTCGTGCTGGAATGGAAGTTGCTGAGCAGGCATCTAAAGATTTGAAGAAAGTCCATCTCGAACTTGGAGGTAAGGCACCTGTTGTCATCTTTGATGATGCAAACCTAGAAGCTGCATGTGAGTGGATTGCAGTCGCTGGCTACTTCAATGCCGGACAAGATTGCACCGCTGCGACGCGCGTTATCGTGGAAGCAAGCGCATATGAAGATGTAGTGAATCTTCTTTCAGAGCAGGCAAAGAATGTCATCAAAGTTGGTATGCCGGATGAAGATGTACTCGTAGGTCCGGTTAATAACGCTAATCAACTTGCTAGGGTCCAAGGATTCCTCGATCGTGTACCAGCACATGCTCGTGTAACAGCAGGTGGATCAGCAATCAAACGTCCTGGATATTTCTGGAATCCAACCGTTGTGGCAGATCTCAAGCAGAGTGATGAAATGATTCAAAACGAAATCTTTGCTCCAGTCATCACAGTTCAAAAGTTCACCGATGAAAGTGAAGCAGTTCGTTATGCAAATGGCGTGAAGTATGGCCTTGCCTCAAGCGTCTGGACTAAGGATCATGGGCGTGCGATGCGGATGGCAAAGGCTTTTGATTTCGGTTGTGTATGGATTAACACGCACATCCCGATGGTTGCTGAGATGCCTCATGGAGGCTTTAAGCACTCCGGATACGGAAAAGATCTCTCCGGATATGGATTTGAGGAGTACACCCGCATCAAACACGTCATGACAAACCTCAACGCTTGATAGATTTCCCCGCACTTCCTCGCCCCTGTCCCTGCTAGAAGAAAGTGGCTCGATGAAGAAAGACCTATCCCTACTCTCACCTGAAACTCGCGCAATTATTCGTTCGCAACTTTCACGTCGTTCACTTTTTGTTGGAGCGGGAGCAATTGCCGGCGCAAGTGCATTAGCCGCATGTGGAACAGGATCAACAGATAGTGCGACCAACGCCGTCGTTGATGTGAGTGATACTGAGAAAGTTGTGCGCTGGGCAAACTGGCCACTGTATTTGGATTTCGATGAGGATAAAAAGGTATATCCATCGCTGAAATCTTTCGAAGAAAAGTTTGGTATTGCAGCTACCTACACAGAAGATATTGATGACAACAACTCCTTCTACGGAAAAGTTCAAGGTCAATTAGCCATTGGTTCAGATATTGGATATGACGTAGTAACGCCAACAGACTGGATGGCATCACGTTGGATTGAACAGGGATACGCCCAGAAATTTGATGCAGCAAACATTCCCAATAAGACAAAGATCCGCACTGTCCTTGCCAATGTCGGCTTTGATCCCGGTCGAAATTACTCATTGACCTGGCAATCCGGTTTCGCCGGATTCGGATGGAACGTTCAAAAAATTCCTAAAGGCGTTCGCACGATTGAGGATCTCTTTGCACCTGCTAATAAAGGTCGCGTCGTAGTCCTTTCAGAGCTGCGCGATACCGTGGGCATCATCATGCAGTATCAAGGCGTTGACCCTTCCGGTGATTTCACTGAAGATCAATATATGAATGCGATCGATTTCTTGAAGGGCAAGATTGCCGATGGCTTTATCCGCAAAGTTCGTGGCAATTCTTACTCAGAAGATCTTGTCAATGGCGACGCCGTTGCAGTTATCGGCTGGTCGGGCGATCTCTTCATTCTCAAGAGCGAAAATAACGGAAAGTTTGATTTCACTATTCCAGAAACGGGCGGAATGTTGTGGTCTGACAACATGTTGATTCCTTCAACTTCAACACACAAGAAGAATGCGGAAACCTTGATCAATTATTACTACGAACCAGCGGTAGCTGCTGAAGTAGCGGCTTATGTAAATTACATCTGCCCAGTCGAAGAAGCTCAACCAGAGTTGGCGAAAATTAATCCTGCTCTAGCAGAGAGCCCATTCATCTTCCCGGATGAAGCAACTCTTGCAAAGGTGAAAGTTTTCCGAGCCTTGAGCGCTGACGAG
>RHAU01000119.1 GCA_010032125.1 Actinomycetota bacterium
ATCAAAACCGAGCGTAGTGATCTGGCCGCGTTCGTTTCGAGAACCAGCAATCACAATGACGCGATCACCCACACGAAGATCGTGTACCCCATCACCGAGTCTGTGAATGACGCCAGAAACTTCATGTCCTACTGTGACTGAGTCACTTTTCAAATATCCCGGCTTAAGAGTTCCATCGAGGAGATGAACATCGGAGAGACATACTCCTGCAGCCTTTACTTCAATTAATACTTCCTTGTCGCCAGGAACTGGGATTGGAATATCAACAACACTAAATTCTCTTGTTGCGACCTTGATTCTCCCGGCCTTCATGAGATCAACCTATCTGCACGATTGATAAGAATGTTGACGCCGACTCCAAAACCTGCGAAGGCCGGATTTGTGGTTTGGCCAGCACGATAGCGCGCCCAGATTTGCTGAATGATGACTGCGAGACGAAAGAGCCCAAAGACCTCATAGAAAGTGAAATCAAATTTCTGCAATCCGGCGGCGTCGCAATACCGTTCAACAAATTCTGCACGAGTCGGCATGCCTGGGAGATGACTTGGTTGTCTTCGAAGCGATGCGAATTCGAGATCATCATCGCCGTCAATCCAATACGCAAGCGCTGAACCTAGATCCATCAGCGGGTCACCGACTGTTGCCAATTCCCAGTCCAAAATGCCTACTAGACGCTGCTTTTCTAGGTCGAAGACCGCATTATCGATACGCCAATCACCATGAATCACACAGAGCTTGATATCGCTTGGCTGATTTTCATCGAGCCACTTCATCACTGTTTCGCCCGTTGGTACATCATCGGTAAGTGCGTTGCGATATCTCTGTGACCAGCCGGAGACTTGGCGTTTGACGTAGCCAGGACCTTTGTTGAGTTCAGCGAGGATTGATGGATCAACGCTGTGAAGTTCGGCCAATCCAGAAATCAATGCATTTCCCATAAACGCAATCTGATTTCGAGTTACGGATTCTGGAATCTCGCGTCTGAAGATGGAACCTCTGATTCGTTCCATGACGTAAAAATCAGAGCCGATAATGCTATGGTCATCACAGAGGCCAATAATCTCTGGAACATAAGGAAAGACTGGCTTGAGTCGTTGTTGAATCAAGACTTCACGTTTCATATCGTGTGCTGAAACTGCTTTAGTACCAACTGGCGGGCGGCGGAGAACGAGTTCTCGCTCCGGATATTTCAATAAGTAGGTGAGATTTGATGCACCGCTTCGAAATTGTTCGACAATCGGAGTTCCGATGATTCCGGTTTTGCTTTCAAGCCAGCGATGTACCGCATCGATATCGAAGGAATCTTCGCTGCGAACTGGAGTTACATCACTCATGAAATCCGAGGCTTGATTTCCAATCGGGCAATATCTCGAATATGAACTTCGGTAGGTCCATCGACGATTCGAAGAGCGCGAATCCCGGCATACAGCGAAGCAAGCGGCGTATCTTGACTAACTCCCGCGCCGCCAAAGGCTTGGATTGCTCTATCAATTACACGTTCTGCCATTTCCGGAACCACAACCTTGATCGCTGCAATTTCTTTACGTGCGGCCTTTGCCCCTTGATTATCAATAATCCACGCTGCTTTTAGGACCAATAACCGTGCCTGCTCGATATCGATTCGGGAACGAGCGATCCAATCTTGGATAACGCCCTGGCGCGCTAATTCCTTGCCGAAGGCGTTACGTTCAAGCGATCGATCGACCATCAGTGAAAGTGCGCGCTCTGCCATTCCGATTGCTCGCATGCAGTGATGGACTCGCCCCGGACCAAGGCGAGCCTGGGCGATAGCAAATCCTTCTCCTTCGCCACCAATCAAATTAGATTTCGGAACTCTGACATGTGTAAAGGAAATTTCGGCATGACCATGTTGGTCTACATAACCAAAGACGGTGAGGTTTCTTCTCACTTCAACACCTGGGGTATTGATCGGCACTAAGACCATGGATTGCTGTTTATGTTCTTCGGCATCTGGGTTGGTCTTGCCCATCACAATAAGAATTGCACACCGTGGATCCATCGCTCCAGTTGTCCACCACTTCACTCCGTTGATGATGTAATGGTCGCCATCACTCTTGATTTCAGTTGCAATATTTCGCGCATCACTTGATGCAACATCAGGTTCGGT